>CAZHYX010000005.1:0-26730 GCA_964536675.1 uncultured Flavobacteriaceae bacterium | reverse complement strand
CCAAAGAGAACATTAATAACTAAATTAGTAGTTAATAATATAATATTAACTATTGAATGTTTCCATTTTTTATAATTGAAATTAAATAGTGGAAAGATGCCTTCTAACGACCAACTGAATACCAAGCAAATGATGATCCAAATTAATTTTTGCCAAGATGGCATTTGTTCAAAAAAGAGTAAAAAGCTTTCCATGTAAAAAGATTAGGTTTTTACAAATATAATAAATAAGAATTGAATGTATCTTTGATGGTAGCCTATTGTTTAAAACGTAACTAACTATTAATTAATATTTTATCACAACTTTAGGATAGTTGCGTGTCATTTTATTTTTTTTATAAGGGGATTGGTGATGTGCTACGCAGTTCAATACAATTATACAGCATTACAAAATAAAAGGTTGGTATTATATCAACAAGTTTATCAATTGATAAATTACTTTTGAGCAAAAAGAAAGAAACATCTATCTTTTAATACTACAATAAAAATTATTGATGTATATTATAATTTGTTAAATTTTTAAGGTACCTATATTAGAAGAAAAACAAAAATTTTAGATTTTATTTGCGAAAAAAAGGGACTACTAACATACAGTTTATTACTTTATCCTATACCCATATTCATTACAAATAATACTAATAAATTCAAATGAATACCTTAATTTACTTGATGTTTTTAATATTTGGTTAGATTGATTTTTATCGTACAAATTAATTTATATTTGTAAGTTAGACGAAATATATCATAGTGAAACTTAAAAAACTTCTGTTCATTTCTCATTTAATAAACTTACAATCAAGAAAGAGCTAGATTATACACTTGAAACGATTAAAGAATTAATAAAATATTATATTTTAATCTAAAGTTTATAAACTTATTATTAATCATTAAATAAAATGCAATGCAAAAAACATATTATGACCCTGCTGATCTTAAAAAATTTGGAAAAATAAGCGAATGGAATAAAGAACTTGGTGATAAGTTTTTTGATTATTACGAAAAAGTTTTTGAAGAAGGTGCACTTTCATCTCGCGAAAAATCACTAATTGCTTTAACCGTTGCTCATACCGAACAATGCCCATACTGTATTGATGCTTATACCAAAGATGCTTTACAGCGAGGAATAACAAAAGAAGAAATGATGGAAGCCCTTCATGTTGGCGCAGCCATAAAAAGCGGTGCAACCTTAGTGCATGGCGTACAAATGATGAATAAAGTTAATAAACTTGAAATGTAATCATTTTAATTATTAACGTCTAAATGGATATTATTTAATCGTACTAATTAATGATGATAAAGTCCTTAAAAAAAAGAGAAAGCGAACTAGCAAATTCAAAACGTCAGTTAGAAATTCTATCAAATGGCATTTTTAAGAATGGAGAATTACCAACATTTAAAGATAAAATTGCAGAAGCCAAACTGTTTCCTTTAACACCAAATAAACTCGAAATCCTTCAAATAAATTTAGGATATATGTGCAATCAAGTATGTTCGCACTGTCACGTAGACGCAGGTCCAGACCGAAAAGAAATAATGACTCGCCAAACAATGCAAGAATGCTTAGTTGTGATAAAAAAAACAAAAGCACATACTTTAGATCTAACAGGTGGTGCGCCAGAAATGAATCCAGATTTTAGGTGGTTTGTAGAACAGGCTGCCAAAGCAGGAATTAAAGATTTTATTGTTCGTTCTAATCTTACAATTATTAGAGCCAATAAAAAATATTACGATTTACCTATGTTTTTTAAAAAATATAATATTCATGTGGTTTCCTCAATGCCACACTGGACACGTGGAAAAACTGATAAACAACGTGGTAATGGTGTTTTTGATAAATCTATAAAAGCATTACAAGAGTTAAATATTGTTGGTTATGGAATGCCTAATAGTACATTAAAATTAGATTTGGTATACAACCCTTCAGGTGCATTTTTACCAGGAGATCAAGTTTCATTAGAAAAAGAATTTAAAAAAGCATTAGCTGAAAATTTTAACATTAGATTTCATAACCTATTTGCTATCACTAATTTACCAATAAGTAGATTTTTAGATTACCTAATTGCCTCAGAAAATTATGAAGAATATATGTATGCATTAGTAGAGGCCTATAATCCAGATGCTGTTAAAAGAGTAATGTGTACCAATACCATTTCTATAAGTTGGGATGGATGGCTATATGATTGTGATTTTAATCAAATGCTCAATTTAAAAGTAGCAAGTAAGGTAAAACATATAAAAGATTATAATGAAGAATTGTTGCAAAACAGAAATATAATAATATCACAACATTGCTATGGATGTACTGCAGGAGCAGGAAGTAGCTGTCAAGGTACAGTTACTTAATATTATATAAATAATTAGTTATTATATGAAAAAACTACTTTTCTATACCCTTACTTTATATTCGATATTTGGATTTTCACAAAAATCTATTTCAGAATTATTAAAAAAATACAACACCAAAAGCGTTCCTTATATTTCTGTACAAGAATTAGCAACCTCAAAAACTGAATTTATTCTTTTAGATTCACGAGAATTAATAGAATACAAAACAAGCCATCTAAAAAATGCTTTTTATGTAGGTTATGATAATTTTAATGAAGAAATTATTCAGCAAAAAATACCAAATAAAAATGCTAAAATTGTAGTGTATTGTTCTGTTGGAATTCGCTCAGAAGATATTGCAGAGAAATTGAAAAATATAGGATATATGAATGTCTTCAACCTATATGGAGGAATTTTTAAATGGAAAAATAACAACCTTAAAGTATATGATTTTAAAGAAAATGAGACAGAAAAAGTACACACTTTTAACAAACAATGGAGTAAATGGCTTTTAAAAGGAACTAAAGTTTATAAAAAATGAAATTGAAAATTTTGAATTGAAAGAAGAATATTCGTGGTTAAAGAAAAAAACCTTATTATAATTTTCACTCGCAATCCTGAGCTTGGTAAAGTAAAAACACGTTTAGCCAAAACAATAGGTAATGAATCTGCTTTAGCAATCTATAAATTTTTGTTAGCTCATACTCAAAAAACAATAAGAAATATAAATTGTGACAAAGCAGTTTATTATTCAATAAAAATTAGAAAAAATGATATTTGGGATGATATAATATACCAAAAATATAAACAAGAAGGAGAAGATTTAGGTGTTAAAATGTACAATGCTTTTAAAGATTCTTTTATGAAAAATTATAAAAAAGTAGTAATTGTTGGTAGTGATTTATTCGATTTGGAGTCAAAATATATTGAAGAGGCTTTTCAAGAGTTAGATAACAATGATGTAGTTATTGGTCCTGCACAAGATGGAGGCTATTATTTATTAGCAATGAAAATGTTACATCATCATATTTTTAAAAATAAAATTTGGGGAACGGCTACAGTTTTTAAAGACACTATAAATAATTTGAAAAAAGAAAATATATTTTTGCTAAAAACATTAAATGATATTGATATTTATGATGATATTAAAAATATTGAAACCTTAAAAAACCTCATTAAAAAATGATAGAAAAGCTTAATAAAACAACTAAATATTTGCAAGAAAAAGGGTTTGATAGTCCAGAAATCGGAATTATTCTTGGCACAGGTTTAGGGCAATTTATTAATGAAATTAAAATTATAAAAGAAATAAATTATAATGAAATTCCGAATTTTCCAAGAACAACAGTAGCGTTTCATAAAGGTAAATTTATTTATGGTATTGTAGAAAACAAAAAAGTACTTATAATGCAAGGACGTTTTCATTTATATGAAGGCTATTCGTTACAAGAAGTAACTTACCCTGTTCGTATTATGAAAAAATTAGGTATCAAAACCCTTTTAATTTCTAATGCTTCAGGAGCTATAAATCTGAATTTTAAAAAAGGTGAATTAATGCTTATTGAAGATCATATTAATCTACAAGGCAGTTCGCCATTAGCATTTAAAGGTGTAGAAAAACTCGGTGAACGCTTTACAGATATGAGCCAGCCATACAATTCAGAATTAAACTTAAAGTTAGAAATTATTGCAAAAAATAATAATATAAAACTCCATAAAGGCATTTATGCAAGTGTATTCGGACCGCAATTAGAAACTAAAGCTGAATACAAAATGTTAAAAATTATTGGTGCAGATGCTGTTGGAATGAGCACAGTACCTGAAATAATTGTTGCGAAACATTTAAACTTAAAAGCAGTAGCACTTTCTATAATTACAGATATTGGCGATCCGGAAAATTTGAAACCTATTGATATATCAGAAATTATTGCTTTTGCTGTAAAAGCAGAGCCAAAAATGATACTATTATTTAAAGAATTGATAAAAACAATTTAATGAGTAGATGGTATTGAGTTTTATTAAAAAAACAAAATACTCTATATTAAATACTAAAAAAATTATGAGCTATTTAGAAACAACACACAATGTATATAAAGAAGCAGCATTAAAACCCGATGTTGGTTTATGCTGCACTACAAACCCAATTTGGGAATTACCAGGGTTAAAAATTCCGAGAATAATGCAAGAAATGAATTATGGTTGCGGTAGCACAGTTCATGCACGTGACTTAACAAACAATCCGAAAATGTTATATGTTGGTGTTGGTGGTGGTATGGAACTACTTCAGTTTTCATACTTTAATCGTGTAAAAGGAGGCGTAGTTGGGATAGATGTTGTCGATGAAATGTTAGATGCCTCACGTAAAAACTTTGTTGAAGCCGAAGCATTAAATCCGTGGTTTAAAAGTGAGTTTGTAGATCTTAAAAAAGGAGATGCACTAAACCTTCCAGTAAAAGATAATAGTATAGATGTTGCAGCCCAAAACTGTTTATTCAATATTTTTAAAGTAGAAGATCTAAAAAAAGCAATTGCCGAAATGTATCGTGTTTTAAAGCCCCATGGACGTTTGGTAATGAGCGATCCAACTTGTGAACAGCCAATGAATGAAACCCTACGAAACGACGAAAGGCTACGTGCTTTATGCTTGAGTGGCAGTTTACCTATTAACGAATATGTTAAAATGTTAACCGATGCAGGTTTTGGTACTATAGAAATAAGAGCTAGAAAACCATACCGTATTTTAGACCCAAAAAATTACTCAACCAATGAATTAATTTACATAGAATCTATCGAAGTTGCAGCAATAAAAAACCCTATGCCTAAAGATGGTCCATGTGTTTTTACAGGAAAAGCAGCAATTTATTATGGTAAAAACGATTATTTTGATGATAAAGCAGGGCATGTTTTATTAAAAAATCAACCATTGGCAATTTGTGATAAAACAGCAACAACTTTAAAAACATTAAATAGAGAGGATATTTATTTTTCAGAATCTACTTTTCATTATGATGGTGGAGGTTGTTGTTAATCTAAGGTTATAAATTTAAAACCGTTTAAATTAAGTTATTGTAGAAACACTTTTAATACTGATATCTGTAAATGGTAAGTTTTTAAATTTTGAACGTCGAGTATTAAAATTTTGACATCTGAATGCAAGACAAGGGTTTACAGCAAACCTAATTACATGGTTTTTTACATGGTTTGCGAGTCTTTACAACATACAGTTGTTGGGTCAATTATTTGGTATAGAAAGCGTAAAAAAGAAGCTGATTATAAAACGATTGGTGAAATATTATTATCTTGATTACCTTCTCTTGTAGCCATTATTAGGCTATAATATTTAAACAGTTCAATTTATTTTTATAACTTACCAACTATCGAAAAGTATTTAGACATTATTAAAAATTCTTATTTTAGTTATTGGAACTATCTAAAACAAGAAATCTTGTTTCAAAATAACTGGGATAATTATTTTTATGGATTAATACTAATTTCAATTTTTGTTTTGGGTTTAGAAATTATGTTTCCATGGCGAAAAAACCAACCTATATTTCGTAAAGATTTTTGGTTGGATACGTTTTATATGTTTTTTAATTTTTTTCTTTTAAATTTAATTATTCTAATAGCATTATCTAACACATCAGCTACTTTTTTTAATGACATTTTAGATCTTGTGGGATTATCTATTTCGAGTTTTCAATTATTTGATATTGCTATTTTACCAAAACCTTTAGGGCTTTTTATTTTTTTTATTTTTATTGATTTTTCACAATGGAATATACATAGATTGTTACATCGTAGTTCCTTTTTATGGAATTTTCATAAAGTGCATCATAGTGTTAAAGAAATGGGCTTTGCAGCTCATTTACGTTACCATTGGATGGAACCTGTTGTTTATAAGTCACTACTTTACATCCCGTTAGCTATTATTGGAGGGTTTAACGCTCAAGATGTAGTTTTTGTTCATTTTTTTAATATTGTAATTGGGCATTTAAACCATGCAAATTTAAACTGGGATTATGGGTTTTTAAAATATATTATTAATAATCCTAAAATGCATATTTGGCATCATAGTAAAACACTTCCAAAAAAATTTGGTGTAAATTTCGGAATTACATTAAGCCTTTGGGATTATCTATTTAAAACTAACTATATTCCACATAGTGGAAGAGATATAACACTTGGTTTTGATGGAGATGAACATTTCCCGAAAGACTTTTTAAGTCAAGAACTATATCCATTAAGTAAAAAGTAGTAACTTATTCAAAAATATTGTCCAATACCAAAAACAAATCCATTAGTAGCATTTTTAGTAACGCCATGAGCATAATCAATTCTAAAAATTGCATTAAAAATATTTTTATGTATAAATCGTAAACCAACACCTGGATAGATTCGTATGTTTTGAGATTTATTAAAGTCTCCAAAATCACCTCCAGGGTTTCTCCAACTTCCAGCATCAACAAAAACATTACTTTGTAATGCAAACCATCCTTTTTCATATAATGTATGTCTGTATTCTGTATTGAGGACAATCGCTCCTGTGCCTCTATCAATAAGGTTACCAACACCTCTTATATTCAAATTATTATCTACAGAAAATGGAGCAAATGGAGAATCACTATTGTTTGATAAGCCAAAACGCAATCTGCTTGCCCAGTTGCCTTTTTTACCTAAACGTTTATAGTAATAAAAGTCATTCCAACCAATAAGAAACTCAGGTAAATCATCACTTGTAGAGGTTACATACTGAAAATTAAACAAACTTTTAAAACCAGATATATATTGATAATGATAATCTAAATTATTGTATTGATAAATTAACTTATATAATAATTTTTTTACATTAAGGTTCTGTGCCACAAGTGGACTTGTTGCTCCAAATTTGTATTGATAATCTTCTACAAAATAATTAATACCTAACTGAAAGTTATTTTTAAAATTAAGCTCATACAACCCTAAAACTTCAAACGATTTATTATTGTATTTATAATCAGCTGTAGTATTATTAAAAAATACAGGTTCTAGAGTTGTTAAATTTTGATGACTAAGTGCTATTCCAAACTTTCGATTAAACAAATAAGGTGCTTTAAAATTTATGGAATAAGAACTATAAATATCTTTTTGATAAAACCCTCCAAAGGCTATATTCTGTCCAAATAAATTAAACTCAAAGAGTCCCAGCCTGTAAGCAATCTCATCATCATTTGTAGTATATATAGCTGCAAAAGGAATAATGGTGAAGTTTTCTTCAATATTATAGAACACATTGTATTGGTTGTCGTGAGAATGAAATACTTGATAATATGCATGAGAAACTGAAGGCAATCTTTTTAAGCGTTTTATATCGTCTTCTATTTGTAAAGAATCCAATATCATTCCTGCTTTTATAGTTGCTATTTTTTTAACAAATGATGTTTTTAGCTTTTTATTACCCTGTACTTTTAAATTGGCTATAATTAGATTTTGAGCTATGAGATTAAAGCTAAATAGCTTTAAAAAAAGTAAAAGTAGTAGTATTCTTTTCATTCTATTTCAAAGGTTTTTTCTATTACAGTATTTACCCAATTGTCTTCACTAACATCCATTAAAGTAAAATTGTAAGATACTCCAGATATTAGATTTGGAGGAGTTTGAGTTGTGATATTTAAAACCACATTAGATGTATTGTAGTATTGAAATTGATTTTCGTAAGTATATGTTCCTGAAAGTAAATTACCTTGTGTATCAGATACTACCTGAAAGTAAATTGCATTATCATCAAATTCATTATCAATCCAATTAAAACTTGGCATTCCAGCCTCTTGTTGATTAATGCTTATATTTTCTGACCAAATTGTAGGTTTTGAAATTTGTCTTGTTCGTATTGGGTTTGATATTTTAATTTCATTATTCAATTCGTAAGTAACAATTATCCACTTTTCAGATGGTGTGTTTCTTACAATTTTTTCTAAATAGCCATTAAAAAAAGGAATAGATTCAATTTCTATTTTCGAATAGTTTGCAAACACATTACTGTTAACTTCAGCATCAATAGTTTCATATAATTTAATATTTGAAGCACCATTTTCTGGGTAATAAAACACCAATACATCATTGGTGTTTAAATCACTTGCAGCACAAGCAATAATTGCTTCGTTTTCAATTATTCTATTAAAAAGATATGCTGATAACGTCTGGTCGCTTTGTACATAATCGTTATTTGTACAAGACACTAAAAGTAGTATATAGATGTACTTTAAAAATTTCATAGTGATTTTAAAAACTGATTCTTAATAATAACTTCTACAGGTTTATTTTGTGGTGTAAATTGATTATTGGTTTCCCCTCCAACATCTTCATGTTTATGAAACCACTTCCAAATAAATCCGCCTGCAAACCAATCCTCTTTCCAAAAGGTTTCAAAAAGGGCTTGTGTAGCATTAGTTTGCCCTTGAAGATTAAGTGACTTAATTTTATAATCACTTTGCCAAGGTTCTTTTCCTGTATAATCCATACTTCTATAACCAAACTCGGTAAATAAAATAGGTCTGTTATACCTTTCAGAAATTGATTTAATTAAATTTTTATGTTGTTCCCAACCTTCAATACATTGTGTAACTGTTGGTGTTTTTTCATTACTTACTGGAAAGTAAGCATCTACTCCAATATAATCTAAATCACTCCAAAAAGGTGTACGTTTAAATTCGTCCCAATTTGCGGCATACGTCAGCTTTCCTTTATAAACTTTCTTAATTTCAGTAATTAAATTATGCCAATATGTTGGTCTGGTTTCAACAAATTTTTCTAACTCTGTGCCAATACAAAAAATTTCTGCTTTAGTGTCTTCTGCTAATTCAGCATATTCTAAAATAAAACTAGAATAGGATTTCTCAAGTAGCTTCCAATTATCTTCAGTTTTCATCTCGATATAACCTGTAAATTCGCCTTGCCAAACCCAAACTTGTGGTTTCATCATTATTTTTATTTTCTTCTTTTTAAGTTCCTCAATATATTGTTTTACTCCTGCTTTAGTTTCGCCAAACCATTGTTTATCTGTATTGTAAATGATTTTTGGGTGCTCTAAATTTTTAAGGAAACCAAAAGGCATTATGGCGCAATAATTAGCGTTGATAGCTATAACAGGGCTAGTATGCGTACTATTGATTGTCTGGTGAGAAGCAACAAAACTAACTCCATTAATTTTTTTAGTTTGTCCAGTACAAGATTGTATTAAAAAAAAGAGCAGCAAGAATTTATATGAACTCATAAAAGTGATATTAAGCGTCCAATATAATAATTATACTAAAACAAAGCTCTTAAACCAATACTAAAAGCTTGTCCAAGTCCTTGAAAATTATTTCCTCTTATAAATTTATCAAATGATGCTTCAATGTTTAGTACGTTAGTAAGTTGATATTTCCCGCCAAGTCCTAATGAGGTAGAATTCTGTTCAAAACCATTACCCAAATCTATCAAAAAAAATTGTTTGGCATTTATAGAAACTGTAGTTTTTGAAGATGGAAAATAACTTAAAAACCCACTAAATGGTAAAAACAAACTATTATTGGCAAAGCGTTCGCCTATATTAGAATCTACAGCTGCCTCACTACCTTTTTCACCAAAATTAAACCCTAAATCCATCTCGGTAAATATTTGCCATTTATCATCTCCAAATGTTTTATCGTAAAAGAATTTAGTATCCCAGAATATACTGCGTTTATCTAAAAAAGGAGTATTGGCTTTATCTTCAAAAATCGGAAAAAACACCGAACTTGTAAATGAAAAATTAGGAACACTAGCAAAAGGTTGTACTCTAATAGAAGGAGCAATAGTGGTTAATCCGCTTCGGGCATTAGTGTTATTGTTTTCAAACCTTAACACATCCAAAGCGCCAGCACCACCAAAAGTGTTTGAGCGTATTTGAAAAACAAAACCGATATTTACACGTGAGCTTTCACTAACTCCTGTGTATATTTCAGTAGTATTGGTAAAAAATGTTTCACGAGGAATTTTTACAGATTTGTTTCCTGAATCTGTCCTTTCAGTTTGTGTGTATATACTGTTAAAAAACTTAATGTCCCATTGCCCTTTACTTAATAATTTTGAAGGTGTATATTCTTGAATATTACTTTTAGAATAATTATCTTCATCTTCTTGAGCATAACTCATAAACCCAAAAATGAATAGTACTAAAATTGCGATTATTTTTTTCATGTGATTATTAATTAATATGATTAACCCGTTGTGCATTTTGAGTTAAAATAGTTTCTAAAATGTCAGTTCTGTATATCTCCTAATAAATTTAATCAAAAGTGTCAACGAATTAGTTAACCTTTACAAGTTCGAGTGATTTTTTGATAAAAAACAGTATCGAGAACTAACTTAATGGCTAAAATTCTTATTCTCGATACTCCCGAGGCTTCGGGATTACTCATTTCAATCGTAAATTTCACTCGAATTGACAGAATTTTTCAAAATGCACAACAGGTATAATTATAATTATTGTTGATTTATTTTCCAATTATAAGGAAAGTAGGTTAATTTATAGGTTGTTGGTATTTTTTCTGTTCTATAGTTATTTATAAAGTCAATTTCTGTAGTTCCATTCATCGTAAAATCTTCTTTATACCATTTTAATATTTCAGAGCCTTCAACTCGTTTTTTCTTTGTATTAATTTTTAAAAAACTTCCATTTAAAGACAATTTAGTTTGCTTTTCTAATTGTGTTTCTAATGTGTTTGGTAAGTAAGCACTATTTATTAAAGGCGGACAGCCAATAGCACCACAAACCAACACAAAATGAAATCGAGGGTCTTTAAATTGTGCCCTCAACAACTTATGCTCTATATCATTAAGTGTAATTGATTTTCCGCCTAATTTATAAGTCGTTTTATCAAAAAAACCAGCTTTATCTAAAGGAGATTTTATTGGGTAATTGTCTATAATTCCTTTAATAACTGATAAATTATATGCGTTTATCCAGAATGCTTGATAGTCATTAGCATCATTTTTTATTACTTTAATTTTTTCTGCCATATGTAGCAAATCATTAAGATTACTTTGATCTTTATGAATTTTAGCGTAAGCTACTTTTCCATTCAAAACATTTTGTTTTAGAAAGGTATTTGTCTTATTAAAAAAAACGGCTACATCTTGTGAAAAAGATTGAGTTGTAAACACTAGAGATATAAATAGTAATATAATTTTCTTCATACATATTTATTTTATAAATTAGACTGTCAAAATTCAAGAAAGCTTATTACAATACTTTCACAAAAATATCACTTTTCTGTGATAAAAGAAACATTTTATAAGATTAAGCTTGAAGAATAAAATATATTGTTTTTGTGACACTTTTGTGAAAGTATTATATTCAATTCGTTCTAATAATTATGATTCTGATTAAACCTTCATTCTTAACTATGACGAATAAAAAGTTAGTTACCTTACAATTTTTTTTAATTTAAATTAATTCTAAATTGATGTTTATCATTAAGTTTTTAAATTTCTTTACGACATAACATTCAGCACAACCAAAATTTATGGAACACATTGTTATTATAGGTAATGGAATCTCTGGAGTTACTGCAGCCAGACATATTCGTAAACTTTCCGATAAAAGAATAACTATTGTATCTGCTGAAACTGATTATTTCTTTTCACGTACTGCACTTATGTATGTATATATGGGGCATATGAAATTTGAAGATACACAGCCTTACGAAAAATGGTTTTGGAAAAAAAATAGAATTACTTTAAAAAAAGGGTTTGTACTTAAAATAAACTCAACAAATAAAGAATTAAAGTTTAGTAATGGAGAAAAATTAGCTTATGATAAGTTAATTATCGCTACTGGGTCTAAACCAAATAAATTTGGTTGGCCAGGTCAAAATTTAGATGGCGTAATGGGTATGTATCATAAACAAGATTTAGACAATCTCGAAAAATATGCACCTGATAATAAAACGTGTAAACACGCTGTAATAGTTGGTGGCGGATTAATAGGAATTGAGCTTGCTGAAATGCTAAGCAGTAGAAATATTCCTGTTACTTTTTTAGTGCGAGAAGATAGTTTTTGGAATATCGTTTTACCTGAAGGAGAAAGTGCTATGCTAAACAGGCATATTAAAAATCATCATATTGATTTACGATTAAGATTAAACCTTAAAGAAATTTTATCTGATGATAATGGAAAAGCCAGAGCTGTTGTTATTGCAGAAACCGGAGAAGAAATTCCTTGTAACCTTGTCGGTTTAACTGCTGGTGTTTCCCCAAATATTGAATTTATTAAAACATCTAATATTGAAACAGGACGTGGTGTTAAAGTAAATCGTTTTTTAGAAACTAATTGTAAGGATATATATGCCATTGGTGATTGTGCCGAGCAACATGAACCCATTGGGCAACGCAGACCTATTGAAGCCGTTTGGTATACTGGACGTATGATGGGCGAAACAATTGCACAAACTATTTGTGGTAATAAAATGGAATACAAACCTGGACATTGGTTTAACTCAGCTAAATTTTTAGATATAGAGTATCAAACCTATGGTTGGGTTTTTGCAAAACCAAAAGAAAACAATAAACACTTTCATTGGAAACATAAAGATGATACAAAGTGTATTACCATAGAGTACAATACTAATACCAATATATTTATTGGTATTAACACCTTTGGAATTAGAATGCGTCACCAAGTTTTTGATCGTTGGATTACCGAAGAAAAAACTATAGATTATGTAATTAATCATTTGTCTGAAGCCAATTTTGATCCAGAATTTTATAAAACTTTTGAAAAACAAATTCTTGCTGCATATAATCATAAACTTAAAATAACTTAATTATAAATGGACAATAAAATAAATTATAGTATGTCTTTAGCAAAACCTGAAGCTAATGACCTTAATACAAAACAAAAAATAGCAGTTGCCCTTGGTGCTGTTGGTCTTTTTATTTTATTATTAGCACTTTTAAATACAAGCTTCCCAAATAAAGGCTTATTTTTAACGCTGTCTCTAGTTTTAATTTCTGGAGGAATTATTCTATTTGCCAATGATGCATATTTAACAAAACTAGAAGGCATAAAAAATGATGGAACCTGGTTTAAATCAATTTCATCTCGTGGTGTATTGGGTTGGATTACAGGTGTTTTGTTGACTACATTTTATATAGTACTTTATTTTTATCCACAACTTTTAGGTCTTGGCGCAAATGGCACTTTAAATACAGGGCTGGTTTCCTTATTCGATCCTTTAAGTAATTTATTAAGTGGGCAACCTGCAAGCCAATGGTTTGTATATGGAACATTGTACACTATTGCAATTCTAGCCTTTGGTTATAAGTTTGTATTGAAATATCGACACAATAAATATCAGCAATTACGCACATTTTCAGTGATGTTTTTTCAATTAGGTTTTGCTTTTTTAATTCCAGAATTTATGGCACGTTTAAATAGTGATACTTTTAAATTACCTTATTACGATTTAAAAAATATGTGGCCTTTAAACTATTATAATTTTGAACAATATCGCATTGATGAATTCATCAATGCAGGTAATGCAGGAATGGCGTTATTGATTTTTGGAGTGCTTTCTGTTTTTGTTATCTCTCCATTTCTAACTTATAAATATGGAAAACGCTGGTATTGCTCTTGGGTATGTGGTTGCGGCGGATTGGCAGAAACTGCAGGTGATTCATTCCGACAACTTTCTTCTAAAAAATTATCAGCTTGGAAATTTGAACGTTGGCTGATACATACTGTTTTAGTCTTTGTAATAGTTATGACTGTTGCCGTTATTTATACCTATTTAGGATATGATCCTAATAAATACTGGCTTACAAAAAATGTTTTTTTAGTATTAGTTGCAAGTTTTCTTACCTTAGTTTTTGTTTTAGTTATGGTTTTTAAACGTAATGAATTTGGTAAAGATGCTAAATATGGAGCTATTGGTTATTTTGCAATTATTGCAATATTTATAGGAATTCATTATTTTAGTAGTAACACAAAATTATTTTTCTTTGAAGCTGAAACACTTCGAAAAAGTTATGGTTTTATGATTGGATCTATTTTTTCTGGTGTTGTAGGTACAGGTTTCTATCCAATTCTTGGTAATAGGGTCTGGTGCAGATTTGGTTGCCCAATGGCAGCCATTTTAGGATTTCAGCAACGACTATTTTCAAAATTTAGAATAACAACTAATGGCGGACAGTGTATTTCTTGTGGAAATTGTTCTACCTATTGTGAAATGGGAATTGATGTTCGTGCCTATGCTCAAAAGGGTGAAAACATTGTACGTTCAAGTTGTGTAGGCTGTGGTGTCTGCAGTGCTGTTTGCCCCAGAGGTGTATTAAAGCTAGAAAACGATAGCATGGAAGGACGTATTAATTCTAATGAAATATTATTAGGAAACGATGTTAATTTAATGAATTTAATAAATAATAAATAGTGCGTATTTTAATTGTAATATTGCTTTTTAATTTTTTAGTATTCGCTCAAAAATCATATCAAAAAAATTATTTTGACAGTGAAACTGTTAAATCTGAAGGTTGGGTAAGTAATAATGAAAAAGTTGATTATTGGAAATTTTACCATAAAAATGGAATACTGCAAAAGGAAGGTCATTTTTATCAAGATAAAAAAACTAAGTATTGGTATTTTTATCTTGAAAATGGTAAAAAACTGTATGAAGGACATTTTAAAAGCGGAAAAAAAAATAACTGGTGGCTATTTTATGATGATGATGGATTTATAAATTATAAATGTCAATTAAAAAATAATAAAAAAAACGGATATTGTTTTTATTATAAAAATAATAAAATGGTAAAAGCTGAAAAATATAAATCTGGAAAAAAAATTAAGGAATGGACAAGTTATAGGTCTTTTAGAAAAGAAAATAATTTATCAGATTTAAAATGACAAAAGTTAAAGTCATTATTCCTGCTTATAATGAAGAAGCATCTATAGCTGACGTAATCAGGGATATTCCAACTATTGTAAATGAGATTATTGTAGTAAATAATAACTCTACAGATAATACTATAAAGAATGCAAAAAATGCTGGTGCAACAGTACTTACAGAAAATAGAAAAGGTTATGGCTATGCCTGTTTAAAAGGAATGGATTATATTGCCAAACAAGAACAACAACCCGATATTATTGTTTTTTTAGATGGCGATTATAGTGATTATCCTGACGAGCTTATAAAAATTATTAATCCTATAATTAAAGATGATAAAGATTTTGTAATTGGAGCAAGAATAAAACGACTACGTGAACAAGGTGCAATGACACCTCAGCAAATTTTCGGGAATTGGTTGGCTACATTTTTAATGAAACTCATGTTTAACTCAACTTTTACAGACCTAGGTCCTTTTAGAGCTATTAAATACAATAAATTATTGGCTTTAAATATGACAGATAAAACTTATGGGTGGACAGTAGAAATGCAATTGAAAGTATTAAAACAAAAGCTAACTTATCTTGAAATTCCCGTAATGTATAGAAATAGAATAGGTATTTCAAAGGTTTCAGGAACCGTAAAAGGAAGTATATTTGCTGGTTTTAAAATATTAGGTTGGATTTTTATATATAGCTTTAAGTAATTAATGATAATAGAAACCACAATTATAATAGTATATTTTATAGCAATCGTACTTATTTTTATGTATGCTTTAGCACAATTGAACTTGTTATTTAACTATTTAATTTCAAAAAATAAAGAGGACAATAGCCCTAAATACAACCTAAAAAATAGTGATGAAATACCTTATGTAACGATTCAACTTCCAGTATATAATGAGTTGTATGTGATGAAGCGTTTACTTGATAATATTGCAAAAATTGATTACCCGAAGGATAAATTAGAGATTCAAGTTTTAGATGATTCTACCGATGAATCGTTCAAAAATACAAAAGTACATATTGCCCAATTACAACAAACAGGTTTAGATATTAAACATGTGTTAAGAAAAAATAGAACAGGCTTTAAAGCAGGAGCATTGAAAGAAGGACTACTTATTGCCAAAGGAGAATTTATTGCCATTTTTGATGCTGATTTTCTCCCACAAAAAGATTGGTTACTAAAAACTATTCCATATTTTAAAGACCCTCGAATTGGTGTAGTGCAAACACGTTGGGGGCACATTAACAGAAATTATTCTATACTTACAAAAATTCAAGCTTTTGCCCTTGATGCTCATTTTACATTAGAGCAAGTTGGGCGCAATTGCAAAGGACATTTTATTAATTTTAATGGAACAGCAGGTATTTGGAGAAAAGAATGCATCTTAGATTCTGGAAATTGGAATAGCGATACTTTAACAGAAGATTTAGATTTAAGCTACAGAGCACAGCTAAAAAATTGGAAATTCAAATATCTCGAAAACGTAGAAACACCTGCGGAACTACCTGTTGTTATTAGTGCCGCACGATCGCAACAATTTAGGTGGAACAAAGGAGGCGCAGAAAATTTTAGAAAAATGCTATTTAAAGTACTGACAAACAAGAATATTTCAATAAAAACAAAAGTACATGGCATTTTACATCTGCTTAATAGCACTATGTTCTTAATTATATTAATTGTTGCTGTTTTAAGTATTCCCATACTTTATATAAAAAATGAATATGACCATTTAAAAATATATTTTTATGTAATGCGTTTTTTTGTAATAAGTACTCTTATTTTTTTTATATGCTACTGGTTTATGTATAAAAATATTTATGGAGGAGGATTTAAAAAATTCATTTCGTATATAGGTATGTTTTTTGCCTTTTTTTCTATAGCAATGGGCTTTTCACTACACAATTCTATTGCAGTTTTAGAAGGTCATTTGGGTAAACGAAGTGATTTTATTCGAACGCCAAAGTTTAATATTAACTCTATAAAAGATTCTTGGAAAGACAATAAGTATCTTAAAAAAAACATATCTATAAATGTTATTTTTGAAGGTTTACTTATGCTTTATTTTGCCTTTGGAATGTATAGTGCATTCGTGGTGGGAGACCAAGGAGGTGATTTTGGACTGTTTCCTTTTCACCTGATGTTATTTGTTGGTTTTGGTTATGTATTTTTTAAATCGCTTATTTCAAAATTATAACTGTAGTGTTAAGTATGCAATACCTAAGTATTGTTTTCTATATTTTTTTGAATGATTGAATTTATGTATATCAATTTATAATCCATTATATTAGCAGAAAGCCACCTAAAACTGAATTTTTTCATTACGAGAATTTCATTAACCTTGAAAAAAACTCAACGTAGTTGATTGAGAATATGTTAAATATATCTTTAACAAAAGCATATAAAATTACCATATTTTTGGTATGCTTAAACATATTGCTCTATTTTGAATTTGCTTATCAGTTAATTAGAACAGATTATACAAAGCTTTTTATTCTATATACTTTTGCATTTTTTTTGTTTTATAAACTGATACAAATTAACCGAAATGATAATAAGGTTTTAATAGTTATTTCTGTATTATTTCGATTCATTTTTTTATTTGCTATTCCAAACTTATCACAAGATTTTTATCGTTTTATTTGGGACGGTCGTATGATTTTAGAAGGTTTAAACCCATTTTTATTTACTGTTGAGTCATTTATTAGTATTGGTAATTTTCCTGTTGCTCAGGCACAAGAATTATATAATGGAATGGGTAAGTTGAACGCGAGTCATTTTACTAATTACCCACCAATTAATCAATTGTGTTTTACTATTGCCGCATTGTTTTCAGGAAAAAGTATCTTGGGTTCTGTAATTGTTATGAGATTAATTATCATTATTGCTGATTTTGGAACTTTTTATTTTGGAAAAAAATTACTAGAAAAATTACACATTCCAACACATCGTATTTTTTGGTATATATTAAACCCCTTTATTATTATTGAACTCACAGGAAACCTTCATTTTGAAGCTGTGATGATTTTCTTTTTGGTGTGGAGTTTATATTTATTACATTCAGGAAAATGGAAATGGGCGGCTGTAGTATTCGCTTTATCTGTTTCAACAAAATTAATTCCACTTATATTTTTACCTTTATTTTATCAATTTTTTACAAAAAATAAAGAAACTTCTACCTTATTTAATCTTAAAAAAATAGCTTACTTTTATTGTATTATTGGTTTAATTACAATAATACTATTTATCCCTTTTTATTCTTCAGAATTTATAGATAACTATACAGAAACTATTGGTCTTTGGTTTCAATATTTTGAATTTAATGCTAGTCTTTATTACATTGCTCGAAATATTGGGTATTTGTTTAGGGGTTATAATGAAATAGCAATTATTGGTAAAGTCATACCAATAGTTGTAATTCTTTTTGTATTTATCGTTACTTTTTTAAGAAAAAATAAAACGATACATCAACTTCTTACTGCTATGCTTTTTGTATTATCTTTTTATTATTTTACAGCAACAACAGTACATCCTTGGTACATAGCAATGCTTTTAATATTAAGCATATTTACAAAATACAAATTTCCGTTAGTTTGGAGTTTTACCATTATATTAAGTTATTTAGCTTATGCAAATAATAATAACCAAGAAAATTTGTGGATTCTAAGTTTAGAATATTTAATTGTTTATAGCGTGTTTATTTGGGAAGTATTTATAAAAAAGCCATTCATATTACTTAGTTTAAAAAAGGAATAATACCAATTTAATTATAAAATATCATTATTAATTTTTAGCTATAGAGGGGTTTTAAAAATTGACATTTTTCAGTTTTCTTAAAACCTAATTTCTATGACACAACCAAACGATTCTAATAAAAAAGGAGTATATCATGTTCAACATGTAAACTCAAGACATAAATAGGTTAAAAAAATGGGTTGATTATACATTTTGAGGAGTTTCCACCAAATATTTCCAGCAATATTTAAATTAGAACAAAGTCAAAAAAATTCTCAAAAACAATAAATTTATTATAAAATCGTTTGCTGAAAAACTATGTAATAATTCTTCTAATACAATCTATTTTATTTCTCGTTATACAATACAATACAATACAATAATTTATTTCTTCACCTTCTGCTTTAGTAAAGCAATAGTAATGACTTCTTTCATGGTATCTACATAATGAAATTTCAATCCTTTTAAATAGCGAGGTTTAATTTCATCAATATCTTTTTGATTGTCTTTACACAAAATAATTTCCTTAATATTGGCTCTTTTAGCGGCCAATATTTTTTCTTGAATACCGCCAACTGGTAATACTTTACCACGTAAGGTAATTTCACCAGTCATTGCCAGTTTTGATTTTACTTTACGCCCTGTAAATACTGACACTAATGAGGTTAACATAGTAATACCTGCACTTGGACCATCTTTTGGAGTGGCACCTTCAGGCACATGTATATGTACATTTTTCTTCTCTAAATCTTCAATAGTTACACCAAATTCATTTGCATTAGCTTTGATGAATTCCATTGCAATAGTTGCAGATTCTTTCATTACTTTACCTAAATTACCGGTAATGGTGAGGTTCCCTTTTCCTTTAGAGGTAATAGATTCAATAAATAGAATGTCACCACCAACACTTGTCCATGCCAAACCAGTTACAACCCCGGCAATTGAATTATCTTCATATTTATCACGTTCTAAACGTGCTGGACCAAGAATTTTAACTAACTGTTCATTAGATATTTTGGTATTATATTCTTGTTCCATAGCAATAGATTTTGCTGCGTAACGAACTACTTTGGCTATTTTTTTATCTAAACCTCTTACACCAGATTCACGTGTATAACCTTCAATAATTTTCTCTAACTGCACTTTACCAATTTGTAAATGCTTAGTAGTTAAACCATGTTCTTTTAATTGCTTAGGTAACAAATGTTTTTTTGCAATCTCAATTTTTTCTTCAATAATATAACCATTTACATTGATGATTTCCATTCTATCTCGCAATGCCCAAGGAATACTAGCAAGATTATTAGCCGTAGCAATGAATAGTATTTTTGATAGGTCATATCCAGTTTCTAAATAATTATCATGAAAATCTGTGTTTTGTTCTGGATCTAATACTTCTAACATTGCTGAAGAAGGATCTCCACTATGGCTGCTTGCTAGTTTGTCGATTTCATCTAATACAAAAACAGGATTAGAAGTGCCTGCTTTTTTAATACTTTGAATTATTCTTCCAGGCATAGCACCAATATAGGTTTTTCTATGTCCCCGTATTTCGGCCTCATCACGCATACCACCTAAAGACATACGTATATATTTTCTACCTAATGACTCTGCAATAGACTTACCTAATGAAGTTTTACCAACTCCCGGAGGTCCGTATAAACAGATAATAGGCGATTTCATATCACCTTTTAGTTTCAATACAGCTAAATGTTCAATAATACGCTCTTTAACTTTATCTAAGCCAAAATGATCTCTATCTAATATTTTTTGAGCACGTTTTAGATCAAATTTATCTTTAGAGTATTCATTCCAAGGTAATTCTAATAATAAATCTAAATAATTTCGTTGTACAGAATATTCTGCAACTTGTGGATTCATACGTTGTAACCGCCCTAATTCTTTATCAAAAGTGTCTCCAACCTCTTTTTTCCATTTTTTCTTTTTAGACTTAGCTCTCATTTCTTCAATATCCTCATCATATGATACACCACCCAATTCTTCTTGAATGGTTTTCATTTGTTGATGTAGATAATATTCACGTTGTTGCTGATCCATATCTTCACGAACCTTAGAATGAATATCATTTTTAAGTTCTAAGCGTTGTAATTCAACATCCATTTTCTTCAATGTAGCTAAAGCTCTGTCTTTTAAATTATTAATATTTAACAACTTTTGTTTTTCTTCAACACTTAAATTCATGTTAGAAGAAACAAAATTTATCAAAAATGAATTACTTTGAATATTTTTAATAGCAAAAGTAGCTTCGGTTGGAAGATTCGGATTCTCCTTAATAATTTTTAAAGATAGATCTCGTATAGAATCTATAATAGCAGAAAATTCAGTATCATCAGTACTAGGGTGATCTTCAACCATTTCTTTTGCTGTAGCCTTGATATAAGGTTCTGTTTGTATAAATTCACCAACTTCAAATCGTTTTGTACCTTGAATGACCACCATAGTATTACCATCTGGCATTTTTAACATCCGTAATATTCTAGCTACGGTACCTATGGTATGAATATCTTTTTTAGTAGGATTTTCAATAGCTTCATTATTTTGTGCTACAACACCGATGATTTTATTCCCTTTATTGGCCTCTTTTAATAGTTTGATAGATTGATCTCTACCCGCAGTAATTGGAATTACCACTCCGGGAAACAATACAGTATTCCGTAAAGGCAGAATAGCTAATACTTCAGGAATATCTTCTTTTTTTATTTCTTCTTCATCTTCAGGAGTCATCAAAGGTATTAACTCCGCTTCATCGTCTAGTATATTTTGAAGTGACAGACTGTCAATATTTATAAATTTCGGATTGCTCATAAGTTATTTTAGGTCAATATGACATTAAACGTTCATTGCAAAAAAATCATATATAATCTTAAAATAAATAATCAATTAACAATCAATTAGTTGTATATTTAAAACTATATTTTCAACTTATAAAGTTCAATAGTTATGCCAATTTCGGATTTACGTCTCAATAACTATCGGGATTAGATTTACGAATTAAATACTGAATAAATTAGAAATTCAATAACTTTATTCCCAAAAGTGTAACAGATGTATTTTTGATATGTCTTTTTAACAGAAACGATTCATTGCAAAATAACAATCAACATATAACCAACCTTTTGCAGCACTGTAAAAATGGAAAACAAAGTGCTCAATTCGAAATCTATAAGTTGTATTATAAAGCAATGTTTAATACATCACTTAGGATTTTAAAGAACAGCTTTGAAGCTGAAGATGTAATGCAAGAATCGTTTCTAGTTGCGTTTACTAAATTGGGCACTTTTAAAGGTGAAGTAACATTTGGATCATGGTTAAAAAGGATAGTAATTAATAAAAGTATATCTCAATTAAGAAAGAATAATAAATATGATAAAGTGTCGCTTGATATAATACCAGACCCTGATAGTTATCAAGATGAAAAAAATATTGATAATACGGAATATACCATGCTTAAAGCGAAAGATATTTCTGAAACTATCAATCAATTAAAAGATAATTATAGATTGGCACTCACATTAAATTTGATTGAAGGATATGATTATGAAGAGGTTGCCGAAATTATGAAAATAACATATCAGAATAGTAGGACAACTATTTCAAGAGCAAAAAACAAATTACGTCAATTATTATACCAATTTAATTATAAAATTGATCATAAATAAATTGAATTATTTTTTGCTTAGATGAGACGAAAAAGTATAGTATTATTATAGTTTTGTTTTTTAACAAAATATAAGTAAAAAAGAAATAATTTATATGAATTATTTTATGTTAAATTGGTATTACTAGTAAATTATGAAGGATAAATTAGAACAACAGTTTAAAGAATTAGAAGGTCAGTTTGATACTGAAGAACCTAAATTAGGCCATTTTGATAGGTTTGAAGTAAAATTGGCTAGACAGGTTACACAACAACCAAAATGGAATCCTAATACTTGGAAATGGTTAGCTGTTGCAGCTTCGATAGCATTACTTTTTACACTTGGTTTGGGTAATTATTCTACTAAACAAGGCTTAGAATTGGCTGATGTATCACCAAAAATGGAAGAAACACAAAACTTTTTTACTTCAACTATTCAACAAGAAATTAAAAATATAAATTTAAAAGGCAATGAAGACAATCAACAAATTATTGATGATGCCTTTATACAACTTAATAAATTGGAAGAAAACTACAAAAAATTAACTGTAGAATTAGATGATAGTAATAAAGATAAACGTATTATCTATGCAATGATTGCTAATTTTCAACAACGTATTGAAGTATTACAATCATTATTACAACAATTAGAAGAATTACAACAACTTAAAAATAATGTAAATGATGAAAAAATTATATAAACTGACTATAGCTTTATTATTTATTTCAATTGCTGTTAATGCTACAGAAATAGATAAATATAAATATGAAAAATCAAAATCTATAAAAAAAGAATTTACAGTAAATGCAGATGCTTTATTAAAAATTAATAATAGGTATGGAAATGTTGATGTTATCTCATGGAATGGGAATAAAATTGTAATAGAAGTAAAAATTACAGTTAAAGGGAATGATGAAGATAAAGTAATTAGAAGATTAGACATGATTAATGTTGATTTTGAAGGTAGCCGTAGTTTAGTATCAGCAAAAACTGTTATTGAAAAAAAATCATCTAATTGGTCATGGAGTTGGGGACGAAAAAGTAATGTGAATTATCAAATTAACTATAAAGTTAAAGTACCAATTACTAATAATGTAAATTTAATGAATGATTATGGTAATATTTCTTTGAATGAGATTGAGGGTGATGCATATATAAATTGTGATTATGGAAAGATTATTATTGGTGACTTACATAGTAATAATAACAAAATTAATATTGATTATTGTAGTGCCTCAACTATAAGTAAAATGAATGGAGGCTCTATCAATGCAGATTATTCAAAGTTCACAGTTGAAAATGCCGGAAAAATAGGATTGAATGCTGATTATACCACTTCAGTTTTTGAAAATTTAAAAACATTAAATTATAATTGCGATTACGGAAGCTTAAAAGTCAATAATGGAGCTAGTATTGTAGGTAATGGAGATTATTTAACAACAAGATTAGGAAGTATTTCTAAAAAAGTAGATATTACTTCAGATTATGGATCAATTAGAATTGAAGAATTGAAAAGTGGTTTTGATTCTGTTACTATTAACGGTGACTATTGTGGTATAAAAATAGGAGTACCAAATGCACCCTTTAATTTTGCCATAAAATTAAGTTATGGTAGTTTTAAGCGTGATGAAGAAGAATTTGAATTTATAAAGCAGATTGTTAAATCATCTTCAAAATATTATGAAGGTTATTTTAAAAGTCAGAATTCTGGCTCAACAATCAAGATTGATTCAGATTACGGAAGTGTCACTTTTCAGTAATCAACACAATTATAAAGAACAAATAGTAACCAATTAAACATAAAAAGATGAAGAAATTAATTACAATAGCAGTTTTATTAGCTTTTACAACAAGTATAAATGCACAATGGTTTAAAAGAGTAAAAGGCAACGGAAACATGATTACCAAAACAAGAACTGTTGGAGAATATGATGAAATTATGGCTGGAGGATCATTTGATGTAAAATTAATTGCCGGTACCGAAGGGAAAATTACTATTCATATTGATGAAAACTTATTAGAATATCTAATTACTGAAGTAGATGGTGATAGACTAAAATTAAAATGGGAAAAAGGGTCTAATATTTCAACTAGAAATAAGATTCTGATAACTGTACCTTTTAAAGAAATAAGCGAAGTATTATTGACAGGATCAGGAGATGTGTTTTCTGAAGCGAATATTAAAGCAACTGATTTTAAAGCCATATTATCTGGTTCAGGTAATATGAAATTAGATATTACTGCCAGTTATTTATCTTCTAAAATTTCTGGTTCAGGTAGTATTAGTTTATCAGGCACCTCAGATAAGTTAGAATATGTTATTTCCGGTTCAGGTAATATCAAAGGATATGAATTAGTAACACGTGAAGCTGATGTTAGAATTTCTGGATCTGGAGGTATTAAAACAAACGTTACCGAAAATTTAAAAGCCAGAATTGCAGGTTCTGGTAATATATATTATAAAGGCAATCCTAAAAAGCAAGATACTAAGGTAAGTGGCTCAGGCAATGTGAGTTCACGATAACTTATCAAATCTCACAGGTTAGATATTGAAACTAGTTTAGCACAAGAAACCTGTGAGATTTAGTTAAAATTTCGATACTTTTCAGTATCCTTAAAAACTTGATCTAAAATTTTCTTTTCTTGTTCATTATAGGTTATGTGTTTACGTTTCATAACTACAGTAGCAACCTCATCAACCTTATTCATTTTATAAGTTGTAAATCCGGCTGAACCACCCCAAGAAAAAGATGGAATAAAATTTCGAGGAAAATTTCCTCCATAAATATTAGCACTTACGCCAATAACTGTACCTGTATTGAACATAGTATTAATACCACATTTAGAATGATCTCCCATCATTAAACCACAAAATTGTAATCCGGTTTTGGCAAAACGTTCAGTTTCATAACTCCATAATTTTACTTCAGCGTAATTATTTTTTAGATTAGAATTGTTTGTATCTGCACCTAAATTACACCATTCGCCAATAACAGAATTTCCTAAATAACCTTCATGCCCTTTACTCGAATATCCAAAAATAACAGAATTGTTTACTTCGCCACCAATTTTACTCAATGGCCCAATAGTAGTTGCTCCATAAATTTTAGCACCCATTTTCAATACAGAGTCATGACATAGTGCAAATGGGCCTCTTACTAAAGAACCTTCCATAACAATGGCATCTTTTCCAATATAGATTGGACCATTATTGGCATTCAATGTAGCAAAAGAGATCTCAACACCTTCTTCAAAAAAAATATTTTCTTTGTTGATACAATTAACAGTATTGGGTATAGATTCAGACTTTCTACCGTGAGTTAATAATTTAAAATCATCATTAATTGCCTTTTCATTTAATGAAAAAATATCCCATGTATTTTTTATTTGTAAGATATCATCTTTGTAAGATATAATTTTATAAGTATCAAAATTTACTTCTTTTTGTGCATTTGTAGTAAAAAAGGCAATGAGTTGGTCACCTTTAAAAATAGCTTCATTTTGATTGAGATTTTTCACCAATTTAACTAAACTTTCGGTAGGTAAAAAAGAAGCATTTAGCATGATATTCTCTTCCATTTCTACCATAGGATATTTTTCTTCTAAATAATCTTCCGTTAAGGTAGTAATCGTATAGCCTAATTGTTTTTCCCATTTTTCGCGAATGGTTAAAATACCAATTCGTATATCGGCAACAGGTCTGGTATAAGTAAATGGCAATAAAGCATTCCGAACCGGTCCATCAAATAATATATAATTCATTCAATACATTTTAAACAAAGGTAAGGAACTGATTTATTTTCACAAATAGAATATGATTGTATTTATTCTTTAAAATTTCTTTAGATTTCATTTCTATATTTATATGATAATTTTAAACTAAGGTAAATATGGTAAGTAAAATTACTTTAAACAGACAAAAAATAGTTAATAATCTTAGTAAGATTATTTTATCAGTTTTTTTCTTCACTATTTTTTTAACAGTAGCTTCAGCACAAGTTATTTTTGACAGTGGCTTTGAAAATGGAGCTTCAGATTGGAGCGATTCGGGTGATTGGAGACAGGTACCTGCAAATGCCATTTCTTCTACTAATAGTCGTGAAGGTAATAAATCAGTTCATTTTTTTACAC
>CAZHYX010000004.1:3568-26938 GCA_964536675.1 uncultured Flavobacteriaceae bacterium | reverse complement strand
TGCTGAAATAATGAAGACTATTTATATTGCTGATAAAGCTTATTATCAATCAAGAAAAAAGTAATGATAACTGAAAATAAAACAATTGATACATTCTTTTAGACTTATAAAGACGTGTTAAAAACGGATTATAATGTCTATAAAAATCATGTATATCGTATCTATAATTATACTGTTTTATTGGATGACGATACAACTAATTATGAAAAGTATGCCATAGCAGGGGTGTTTCATGATTTAGGAATTTGGACACATTTTTTTGATTATTTTAAACCATCTATACAATTGGCAAAAGAATATCTTACAAAAATTAATAAGCAAGATTGTATAGAAGAAATTGCTGTACACTCTTTAGACAACCATGGTTGCTTTTGTTTGTCAAGTTTAGTTCAAGGGCTATCTAAAGATTTAAAAATGAAATTGTTAGCTAGTAACGTACCTTCTACTTTAATTTGGGGAAGTAAAGATGTTTCGCATAAAAAAACCGATTGTAATTCAATAAATGAGCATTTACTGAATTGTAAGATTGTAGAATTTAAAGATTGCGGACATTTTCCAGAGTTAGAAAAAACAATTGAATATGTAAGTTTAATAAACGAAACATTAAAATAAATAAAATCATTGCGAATCATCCGCCTTTGGCGGATGATGTGGTTATCTTCATAATGTATATTGGTTAACATTGAAAACTACTTTATCTGCCTAAGGTAGATAACTCGCAATGATCTTTTTAGTATATAATTTGAGGTTGTTCAAACTTATCTAAGTATAAACCTTTTATTATTCCGTCAGCAAGACCAATTTTGGGCACATAAATTTTAGTAGCGCCACTCCATTTCATAGCATTGAGATAAATTTTAGTAGCAGGTATAATTACATCTGACCTGTCTGGGTTTAAACTCAATTCTGTTATGCGTTCATTATAACTCATCTGTTTTAAAAATTGATAATGAGCTTTTAAATAAATATATGAAAGCGGTTTTCCTAAAGGTCTTTCAGACATTTTGAAGATCTTGTTGATGTTTCCACCTGAGCCTATTAATGATAATTTTTTTAGGCCTTTAGTGTTAGATATAATCCATTGTTCAACGCCCTTGAAAATGAGTTTATTCGTATCTTTACTATTGTTTAAAAGACGAACGGTTCCCAGTTTAAATGATTTTGAACTGGTAATTTTGCCTTTAGAAAAAATGGTGAATTCTGTACTACCACCACCAACATCAACATATAAATATGATTGATCACTTTCAATTAATTCATTCAAGTCTGTTGAAGCAATAATAGCTGCTTCTTTTTTACCGTCAATAATCTCAATACTAATACCTGTTTTTTTATTGATCTTTTTTATAACTTCTTTACCGTTTTCTGATTCACGTATGGCAGAAGTTGCACATGCTTTAAATTTCTCTACACCATGTACTTTCATTAATAGTTTAAAGGCATTCATAGCATCTGTCAAACGCTTAATATTATCATCACTGATAATGCCTTTTACAAATGAATCAGCACCCAAACGGATAGGAACTCGTACTAAAGAAGATTTTCTAAACAGCGTTTCTTTATTCTTTTCAATAATAATATTCGCAATTAATAGTCTAACAGCATTAGAACCAATATCAATCGCCGCATATTTTTTTATCTTCAAACTAATGCTTTTTATTTATGAAATTTAGGGAACTCTACAAGAAATGTTTTTCCTTTTTTAATATTTTTCCAATGTTTATCTTTGAATTGAATACCAATAACACCACAAGTTGATACATGTGCTATGGGTTTATCTCCAAATTTATTGACAAAAGTATTAATGCCATGATCATGACTAAAAATGATGGCTGAATCGAACCCATCATCCAATGCTTTTACAGTTTTTATTAAATAACCATCACTAAAACTATACAATGATTTACTAACTCTAAGGTTTACTAACGGAAAATTAAAGGTGTAACTAAATATCATTGCGGTATGTAAAGCTCTATTTGCACAACTTGAAACAAATATATTTGGGCAATCAACTTTATTCTTTAAAACCTTTGAGATTAAATACGCATCGTTAATACCTCGTTTTTTTAGAGGTCTGTCAATATCTTCTACACCTTGATATTCCCAAGAAGATTTAGCATGACGTACTATGTAGAGTGTTTTCATTAACTAATTTTAGTTGGTAGCTAATTTAGATAACCAAATATAAACGATTTTATTACTTATTAAGGTGCTAATCGTTCTTTTTTCCAGTTAAAATCTTTTTTTAAAGTATACCTTATTCTATCATGCATTCTGTTGGGTCTACCTTGCCAGAATTCGATAGAAATAGGTTTTACTAAGAATCCACCCCAATGTTTTGGACGCTTTATTTCGCTTCCGCGGAATTGATTTTCGTAACTTTTTAATTGATTATCCAAATCGTCACGTGAACTAACTACCTCGCTTTGGTTAGATGCCCAAGCACCTAGTTTACTTCCATCTGGTCTGGTTTCAAAATAACCATCTGATAAGTTTTCCGCTAGTCTTTCAGCCTTACCTTTAATAATAATCTGCCGCTCTAGACCATGCCAAAAAAAAGACAAACATACATTAGGATTATTGGCAATAGCTTTTCCTTTTTCTGAATTGTAGTTGGTATAAAATATAAAACCTTCCCAAGTAAACTTTTTAAGCAATACTATTCTATTTTTCGGAAAATTATCAATACCTATAGTTGCCACATTCATTGCATTTGCTTCGTGAATATTTTCAGATTCATGAGCTGCCAAAAACCAATCTCTAAATAATTCTATAGGATTATTAGGAGTGTTCACTTCTAACAATTCGTCCTTTTGATAGTTTTTTCTATGATTACTTAAGTCTTTTTCCATTCATTAATAAAAATTTATTATTTCTTTTTTCTGATTAGCCATAAACCTATAAAAGTAATCAATCCGTTTATGGGTAATAATTCCCATTGAAATTGATATTTTCCTATCACACTTTCTGGAATTTGTGTGATAAAATAAGTTGTAGTTATTGCAAGGAGCGCTACAATCCAAGCATATTTGTCTTTAATTTTATGCTTGGTTAAGATTCCAAATGCAAATAAACCTAGTAATGGTCCGTAAGTAAACGTTGCAAATTTAAATAGGTTTCCAACCACATTTCCGTCAAGATTATTGAATATAATTACAACAATTATTAATAAGATTGAAACACCAATATGTACTTTTTTACGTAATGGTTTTTGTTCATTTTGAGGTCTTTTTTCAATATTTAGAAAATCAACTGAAAAAGAGGTGGTAAGTGATGTTAAGGCACTGTCTGCACTAGAATAGGCTGCGGCTATCAAACCAATAATAAAAACGATAGCTAAAGGTGTACCCAAATTACCATTCATTGCTATTTCTGGGAATAATAAATCTGTTCTTGTTCTGCCATCTACGATAGGAATTTCAATGCCAAATTTTTCTGAATAGATAAATAATAAAGCACCCAGAGATAAAAAAATAAAGTTTACAACAACTAATAGGGTTGCCATAGTTATCATATTTTTTTGAGCATCAACTTTATTTTTACAGGTCAAGTTTTTTTGCATCATATCTTGGTCTAATCCTGTCATTGTTATTGCTATAAAAGCACCTCCAATAAAATATTTAAAGAAATACTGTTTTGAATTTGGATCGTCAAAAAAGAATATTTTACTTTTTGAAGCAAACGCTTCAGATTGTAAAAAATCAATATATGTCCATTCTAATTTTTGATTTATTAAATAAATTGCCACTCCAACAGCAATGAGCATTGCTAAGGTCTGTATTGTGTCTGTCCAAACAATAGTTTTTATGCCTCCTCTAAACGTATATATCCAAATTAATAAAATAGAAATAACAACAGTTACCCAAAATGGCACTCCCAATTGTTCAAAAACAATATATTGCATTGCTAATGCAACCAGAAATAGCCTAAACGATGCTCCGGTAACTCTAGAGAGTATAAAGAAAAAAGCGCCCGTTTTATAACTTACCAGCCCAAAACGTTGTTCTAAATATTGATAAATTGAGGTTACATTGAGTCTGTAATATAAAGGTAATAGTACAAATGCGATAAAAAGATAACCTATAAAAAAACCAAAAACACCTTGCATGTAGGCAAATTGTTCTCCGCCAACTATTCCGGGAATCGAAATAAATGTTACTCCAGATAAACTTGCTCCTATCATACCAAAAGCAACAACATACCAAGGTGATTGCTTATTTGCTTTAAAAAAAGTATCGTTTGAGTCGTTTTTCCCTGTTAAAAATGAAACCAATAATAAAAGTCCAAAATAACCTGCAATTAATAATAGTATTGTTGTTGGATTCATTTGTTGGGTTTTCGAATTTTAATATTCAATTCTAACTGCTATTCACAAAGAAACAAAATAAAATGGAATTTAATTTTAAATCATTTAATTTTAAATTTTTAATAAATTACATTTGCGACTATGAACTTTTCTTCTAAACTATTAGAAAATGCAGTTAATGAAGTATCTCAATTGCCTGGAATAGGTAAGCGAACTGCTTTACGTCTGGTATTACATCTGTTAAAACAACCAAAAGAAAGAACTACGTATTTGACTACTGCTCTAGATAATTTACGAACCGATATAAAGTTGTGTAAAAATTGCCATAATATTTCTGATGTTGAATTATGCGAAATATGTGCAAATAAAAATAGAGATGAACAGTTTTTATGTGTGGTTGAAGATATTCGTGATGTCATGGCTGTAGAGAGTACGGCACAGTTTAGAGGTTTATATCATGTATTAGGTGGAAAAATATCGCCTATTGAAGGTGTTGGTCCTCAAAATTTAACTATTGATAGCTTGGTTCAAAAAGTAAAGCTAGGGATAATAAAAGAAATTATTTTTGCCTTAAGTCCTACGATGGAAGGCGATACTACCAATTTTTACATCTACAAACAGATAGAAGACTTAGATATAAAAGTTTCAACTATTGCACGTGGTATTGCTGTAGGTAATGAATTAGAATATGCTGATGAAGTGACACTTGGTAGAAGTATTTTAAACAGGATTCCGTTTGAAAATTCACTGAAGAGTTCTTAGCTATTTAATCCTCCTTCTCTGCCAAAAGTGGATTTGGCGGACGAGAAGATGTGGTTTAATTCCCGATCCTCTGGGTTGGAAATAACGATGTTTGCGTAGCAAACTCCATTTAACTAGCCTGCCTCGGGGTAGTTTATTCTTTATCCCAATTTTTTTTAGCTCTAATTTTTTTATACAATTTCACTCCAAGCATTAATAATACGGAAAAGAGTATTAATCCAATAACACTATAGATCCAATTTACAGCGCTTTTAAGCACTACTAAAAAGACAATTGAAAACAGTATAATAGTGGCTACTTCATTCCAGATACGTAATTGTTTAGAAGAATACTTTACAATATCATTTTGTAGTTGCAAATAAATTCTATGACAAGCTAGGTGATATACATATAATAAAACTACAAAGCTTAATTTTATATGCATCCAAGGCATTTCAAGATAAGAAGGGTTTTTAAAAAGCATCCAAAAAGCAAAAATACTAGCTAAAATTGCAGAAGGCCAAGTAATAATTAGCCAAAGACGTTTGCTCATTAACTTATATTGTGTTTGTAAAATACTTTTTTCAGGTTCAGATTTCTCTTCTGCTTCTGCATGATAAATAAATAAACGAACAATATAAAATAGCCCGGCAAACCAAGTTATTACAAAAATAATATGTAACGCTTTTAGGTTAAGAAAATCCATTTTAAAAAATAACTGTTTTCTCTTTATGCCATTCTTCAATCCAATTTATCATTACATCAACCCAGTCGTTATTATCATTCATACAAGGTATATATTTAAAATCCTCGCCACCGGCTTCTAAAAATTGATGTTTTCCTTCCATAGCAATCTCTTCTAATGTTTCAAGACAATCAGCTACAAAGGAAGGGCCAATAACAGCTAATTTCTTTTTACCTTCTTTTGGTAAACGTTCAAACTCAAAATCTGTAAATGGCTGTAGCCAAGGATTTTTTAACATTCTTGACTGAAACGAATTACTATACGTTCCTTCTTTTAAGTTAAGCTCATTAACAATTAATTTAGTAGTTTCAAAACATTGATGTCTGTAGCAAGTATGATGTGCTTTTGAAGGGGTGTCACAACATGTACCATTAATTTTACAATGTGATTTTGTCGTGTCAGATTTTAAAATATGACGTTCTGGAATTCCGTGATAAGAAAATAGAATATGATCATAATCAAAACCTTCTAAATGCTGTTTTAAATTAGTACTCATTACATTAATATAGTCCGTTTTATTATAGAATGCAGGTAAAACATCCATTTTAATGGTAGGAAAAAATTTTCGATTTATTTCCTTAGCCTTTTCAACTACAGTTTCATAAGATGACATAGCATAATGTGGATATAATGGAACTAATAAAATTTCTTCTACTCCTTTATCTACTAGTTCTTGAATTGCTTTCTCTATACCCATCGATCCGTAACGCATACCCAATGCTACAGGAATATGTAATTTTTCTAAAATCTTATTAGTGAAGCGTTCAGAAATTACTACTAATGGTGAGCCTTCTTCCCACCATATTTTTTTGTATGCTTCAGCTGATTTTTTTGGTCTTGTATTTAAAATAATTCCTTTGATAAGTAAAGTTCGTTTCCAATGTGGGATGTCAATAACTCGTTCATCCATTAAAAATTCATCTAAGTATTTTCGTACATCTTTTGTTTTAGTACTATCCGGCGAACCCAGATTGACTAGTAATATTCCTTTGTTCATTAATTAGATATAGTTGATTGTATATACTTTTTTGGTGTTATACCAAACTTCTTTTTAAAGGCAGCTATAAAGTGACTAGCTGTGCTATAACCTATTCTAAGACCAACTTCATTAACATTGTGTTGGTTTGTTTCTAATAGTTTTCTAGCCATTTCCATTTTATAATCAAATAAAAAACTATAAACAGAATCTCCATAAATCTGTTTGAACCCATCTTTTAATTTTTTTAATGATAAGCCAACTTCATTTGCCAGCTCTTGTAAACCGGGAGGTTCAGTCATTCTTGCTATGATAATATCTTTTGCTTTTCTGATTTTTAATACATTTTGTTCATCAACTAAAAACGGACATTGTTCAATATTAGCATCTTCGGTTCGGTTAAAATATAAACTAAGTAATTCATAACTTTTAGCTTTTAAATATAACTTTTCAATTGATGAATGAATATTATAATTCATCATTTGATTTAATATTACGGTCTTTGCCGGAGAAATAGGTTTATTATCATAATACTTTTTACCCTTATTATCATCACTTAAAAAGTGAATATAATCAGCTTCTTGAGAAAATAAGGAATGGAACTTTTTTATGGACATCAAAAGAGAAATCATTCTTGAATTTGGTTGTAACTCTAAATTTATTGGTAAATCTCTTTGAGGATTATAAAGTAATAGTGAATGTTCTGTAGTTACATCAAAGGCATAATTTCCGTTGTTAAAATTAAATTTAGCAGCTCCGTTAATACAAAAATGAAACTGAATAAAACAGCTATCTATTTTCCGTATAACACATTGATTTTCACTCGTTTCGTTATAAAGCTTTAAGATAAAAAACCCGTCTTCAATTTGAGTGTCTTCAATTGAACCTACAGCGACATTTTTTGATGTTGATAAATTTGTCAAAATATAAAATATTATTTAGATTTATTCTAAATAGCACGTCATTAAGAGGCGTTCTTACTGCAAAAGTAATCATTTTGTTAATTTTAGCTATAAAAATTAATTAAAAAAACGTGTAGCGTTATAAATAACCCTTACAGCGTTACTTTTTTTAAACAACTAACAATATTTTTGCTATCGATTCTTTAAAAAGCACATGAACCAAAATCATATTTCAAAACATAGTACATTTTACTGTATTGGATTGAGCTATAAAAAAGCAAATGCTGAAATTAGAGGTAAGTTTAGTTTAGATAAAAACGCAAAAATAAAAGTACTTACACAGGCTTCATCTGAAAATATTGAATCAATAGTAGTCATATCTACTTGTAATAGAACAGAAATTTATGGGTTTGCTGAACATCCGTTTCAACTCATAAAATTATTATGTGATAATTCAAATGGTACTGTTGATGAGTTTCAACAGTTTGCATCTATTTATAAGAATAATGATGCTATAGATCATTTATTTAGAGTAGGTACTGGTTTAGAGAGTCAGATATTAGGTGATTTTGAAATTATCAGCCAACTTAAAAAGGGATTTAGCCTTTCCAAAGAATATAATCTAATCAATACATTTTTTGAACGTCTGTTTAATGCTGTAATTCGAACTAGTAAGCGAATTAAAAATAAAACCGAAATTTCTTCTGGTGCTACTTCTGTTGCGTTTGCATCAGTGCAGTATATTATGAAAACGGTAGAAAATGTATCTGATAAAAAAATATTACTTTTTGGTACAGGTAAAATCGGTAGAAATACTTGTGATAATTTAATCAAACATACTCATAACAAACATATTACATTAATTAATCGTACAAAAGATACCGCAGAAAAGGTTGCTGGTAAATTTGATGTAAAGGTTAAGGAGTTTTCAGATTTACAAACTGAAATTGCCAAAACTGACATTTTAATTGTAGCAACTGGTGCAAAATTACCTACAGTTTTAAGCAATATAGTTTCTACTGAGAGGGAATTATTAATATTAGATTTGTCAATACCTAAGAATGTATCAAATGATGTAGCGGAATTATTAAATGTTAATTTGATTCATTTAGATGAATTGTCTCAAATTACTGATGAAACTATTGAACGTCGCAAAATTCAAATTCCAAAGGCTGAAGCTATTATAAAAGAAGTTAAAAATGAATTTATGACTTGGTTAGAAAATCGTAAATTTGCTCCTGCAATAAAAGCTTTGAAACATAAATTAGAAGAGATTAAATCTGAAGAAATCGATTTTCAACGTAAAAAAACAGATGGTTTTAATGAAGATCAAGCTGAAATTTTATCGGATAGAATTATTCAAAAAATAACCAAACATTTTGCGAATCATTTAAAAGAAAATAATACTTCACCAGACGAAAGTATTGAACTTATCTCTAAAGTTTTTCAGCTAGAAAACATCACTTAATGGATATTATTAAAATTGGAACTCGCGATAGTGAATTGGCACTTTGGCAGGCAAATACCGTAAAGCGTCAACTAGAAGCTTTGGGTTACCAAACTAAATTAATACCTATTAAATCTACAGGAGATCTAATTTTAGATAAACCACTATACGAATTAGGTATTACAGGAATATTTACAAGAAACCTTGACATTGCATTACTAAATAATGAAATTGATATTGCTGTGCATTCATTAAAAGACGTTCCTACTATTTTACCAAAAAGCATAGTACAAGCTGCAGTTCTAAAACGAGGTAACAGTAATGATATGTTGGTTTTTAAGGGTAATGAAGAGTTTATGTCTCGTAAAAATGCTATTATAGCTACCGGTAGTTTACGACGTAAAGCACAATGGCTACACCGATATCCAACGCATACAATTGTCGATTTGAGAGGGAATGTAAATACACGTTTGAAAAAACTTGAAGATAATGAAGATTGGAATGGAGCAATCTTCGCTGCTGCTGGATTAAATCGTATACAATTAACACCCGAAAATAGTGTCAACTTAAATTGGATGATTCCTGCTCCAGCTCAAGGTGCAATTATGATTTGTGCTTTAGAAGAAAACACTTATGCGTACGAAGCATCAGCTAAATTAAATCATGAAGAAAGTGAAATTTGTACCACAATTGAACGTAGTTTTTTAAATGCTTTAGAGGGTGGTTGTACTGCACCAATTGGTGCGTTGGCTTATATTAAAGATGAGAAAGTATATTTTAAAGGTGCTTTATTTAGTAAAGATGGTAAGCAAAAAGTTGAAATTTCTAAAACCTCTAAACTCATTGAAGCACATACAATTGCAAAATACTGTGCAGGTACAATAATCGAAAAAGGAGGGAAACGTATTATGCTTGATAACATAGAAGTTGTAGAGGTTTCAAAAAAGAATACTGTTTTTTCGACAAAGAAATTTTCAGAACTTCAAACAGAATTATTCCATGAAGATATTGCAGTAGATGATAGCGATTTTATTAAAATCCGATTTAATAGAATTCCCCCTAAAGAGGTAAAGAATGAAATAGAAAATGTAATTATTACAAGTAAAAATGCTGTAGAATCATTATTAACAAGTTTTTCAGCACCTGAATTACAGTTTAAGAACATTTATTGTGTTGGTAGAAGAACAAAACGATTGATTGAAAAACGAATTGGGAAAGTAAATCATTCAGAAAAGAATGCTAAAAAACTTGGAGAATATTTAGTTGAAAATTTAAAAGAGGGTGACGAGATTACTTTTTTCTGTAGTGATATTCGTCTAGATGAATTGCCAGAAATATTGGCAAAAAATAATATTATTTTACATGAATTACAGGCATATAAGACTATTAATAGCTCTATAAAAGTTACTGAAAACACTGATGGGGTGTTATTTTACAGTCCGTCAACAGTACAGAGTTATTTATTAGAGAATGAAGCTAACAATATTGCATTTTGTATTGGAGAAACAACTGCTACTGAAGCAAAAAAACATTTTAAAGAAGTAAAAGTTGCAAAGTTGCCAACTGTTGAAAGTGTAATTGAATTGGTGAATTTGCATTACGTAAAACAGTAGTGTTGTTGAAATGTTTAATTGAAGGGGATTGTCTCTTTGAGGATTATCGAGATGAAAACATAGTTTCATTGAAGATATCGAGCGTAGCTCTTTATGGGTGTAAATATAAAAAGTATAAGAAGACCTCACAGGTTTTCGAAACCTGTGAGGTTTAAAAACATTAATATGTTTAGAACAAGAAGATTACGAAAAACTGAAAACATCAGACGTTTGGTGAGGGAAACGAAATTGTCTGTTGACGATTTAATCTACCCACTATTTATTGAAGAAGGAAAAAATATAGAAACAGAAATTGTTTCCATGCCCGGAATTAAGCGTTTTTCATTAGATAGAATTTCAAAAGAATTAGATGAAGTAGTTGCTTTAAATATTCCGGCGGTATTGCTATTTGGTATTCCGTCAAAAAAGGATGATGAAGGTTCTGAAACATGGAATGATAACGGAATTATCCAACAGACTATCCTGTTCATCAAGAAAAATTATCCGAGCTTATATGTAATTACTGATGTGTGTTTTTGTGAATATACGTCACATGGTCATTGTGGAATCATCCATGATAATAATGTAGATAATGATGCAACTTTGGTAAATATAGCAAAACAATCTATTTCTCATGCCAAAGTAGGAGCAGATATGATTGCACCTTCTGGTATGATGGACGGTACCATTGCTATGGTACGTGAAGCTTTAGATAATTCAGGGTTTTTAGACATACCAATTATGGCATATTCTGTAAAATATGCTTCGGCATATTATGGACCATTTCGCGATGCGGCAGATTCAGCACCAAGTTTTGGTGATAGAAGAACTTATCAAATGGATGCATCTAATAGAGATGAGGCCATGCGAAAAGCAACGTTTGATGATGCCGAAGGAGCAGATATTTTAATGGTTAAACCTGCCTTATCGTATTTAGATATTATCAGAGATTTAAAAAATAATTTTGACAGACCCATTGCCTGTTATAATGTAAGTGGAGAATATGCAATGATAAAAGCAGCAGATGAAAAGGGATGGATAGATGGTGAAAAAGTAATGATGGAAAGTCTGTTGTCTATGAAAAGAGCAGGAGCAGATATTATTATTACCTATTTTGCGAAAGAAGTAGCGAAATTGTTGTTGAATCGTTGATGCGTCTGTCATTCCTGCAGGCAGGAATTCATTATAAAACGAAAACAAAAATCCGTGGCTACAAACAATTACATGATTAAACAAATAAACATGAAGTTTAAAAATTCAGAAAAACTATATAAAAAAGGATTAAAAAACCTTGTAGGTGCAGTAAATTCTCCTGTAAGAGCTTTTGCTTCCGTAGGAGGGAATCCATTGTTTATAAAAAAAGCAAAAGGAAGTAAGATTACAGATGTTGATGGTAATACTTATGTGGATTATGTATTGTCTTATGGACCGATGATTTTAGGTCATCGTCATAAAAAAGTACAAAAAGCTATAAAAAAGGCATTGAAAAACGGTTATACTTTTGGAGCATCAACTAAAAATGAGATTAAGTTAGCTAAAATAGTATGTGATGCTTTTCCAAGAATGGATAAAGTGCGCTTTGTTAGTTCGGGTACAGAAGCAGTGTTAAGCGCTATTCGTTTAGCAAGAGCATTTACAGGTAAAGATAAAATCATCAAGTTTTCTGGTTGTTATCATGGGCATTCTGATGCGCTGTTGGTTGCAGCAGGTTCTGGCTTGGCAACTTTGAGTTTACCAGGAAGTAAAGGTGTACCAGAAGGAGCTATAAAAAATACATTGATTGCTAATTATAATGACTTAGAAAGTGTAAAAGCGCATTTTGAAAAACACGATGATATTGCAGGAGTTATTATTGAACCAATAGCGGGCAATATGGGCGTGGTATTACCACATAATGATTTCTTAAAAAAATTGAAGGAATATTTAACTTCAAAAGGAGTTTTGTTAATTGCTGATGAAGTGATGACAGGTTTCCGTTCTAAATTTGGTGGTGCTCAAGAATTACTGAGTGTTGAAGCTGATATTACTTGTTTAGGTAAGGTGATTGGTGGTGGTTTTCCTGTAGGAGCTTATGGAGCACGTAATGAAATTATGGAAATAGTAGCGCCTTTAGGCGGAATGTATCAAGCAGGAACTTTATCTGGTAACCCGATTGCAATGGCTTCAGGAATTGCTACGTTGACTGAGTTAAAAAAACAGAATCCGTACGAACAATTCAATGAAACGGCAAGTATTATAGAAGTATTATTATTAGAAGCTGCAAAAAAGCACAATGTTGATTTGGTTGTAAATAGATTCGGATCAATGATTAATCCATTTTTTACTAGTAGTGAAGTAACAAACTTTGAAGAAGCGCAAAAGTCTGATACGAAAAAGTTTGCTGTATTCTTTTGGAAAATGATTCATAACGGAATCTTTTTACCACCATCACAATTTGAAGCATGGTTTTTATCATCCGCTTTAAGCGAAAAAGATATAGCAAAAACAGCAAATGCTATTGATAAAGCAATGGAAGCTGTTTCGAAAATGTGAAAATATATGTCATTGCGAGGAGTCGAAAGACGACGTGGCAATCTTATTAATTGAAGTAGATTGCTTGGTTGTATCTCCTTGCAATGATAATTTAAATAGATTCCCGCTGGAGTTTATCTTGAGCGATAACCGAAAGGCGGGAATGACAAAAAAATAAAATGATAAAAAACGACCTATTTTTAAGAGCCTTAAAAGGCGAAACAGTAGAACGCCCACCAGTATGGATGATGCGTCAAGCTGGACGGTTCTTGCCTGAATTTATGGAAATTCGTAAGAAATATGATTTCTTTACACGTTGCCGTACTCCAGAATTAGCATCAGAAATTACCGTTCAACCCATTAGAAGATTTGGTATGGATGCAGCTATTTTATTCTCTGATATTTTAGTAATTCCACAAGCTATGAATATTGAAGTAGAGATGAAACCAGATTTTGGCCCCTATTTACCAAATCCAGTAAGAGATCAAAAAGCAGTTGATACTGTTATTATACCTGATGTTGATGTTGAGTTAGATTATGTAATGCAAGCCATAAAAGCAACCAAAGAAAAACTGAATGATGAAGTTCCATTAATCGGGTTTGCAGGCTCACCATGGACAGTTTTTTGTTATGCTGTTCAGGGACAAGGAAGTAAAACTTTTGATAAAGCCAAAGAATTTTGTTTTACAAATCCTGTGGCAGCTCATCAATTACTACAAAAATTTACAGATACTACAATTACTTATTTAAAAGCTAAAGTAAAGGCAGGAGTTGATGTGGTACAAATTTTTGATTCATGGGGAGGAATGTTATCACCTGTTGATTATCAAGAGTTTTCATGGAAATATATTAATCAAATTATAGAAGCTTTAAAAGATGATGCACCTGTTATTGCTTTCGGTAAAGGGTGTTGGTTTGCCTTACAAGAAATGGCGAAATCTAATGCTAGTGCATTAGGTGTAGATTGGACGATAACACCACAAAACGCACGTTATTTAACTGGAGGGAATATGACTTTACAAGGTAATTTTGATCCGTCAAGATTATTGTCTCCACCTTCTGAAATAAAAAAAATGGTACGTCAAATGATTAATGAATTCGGTAAAGATAAATATATCGTAAATTTAGGTCATGGTATTTTACCAAACATTCCACTTGAGAATGCCAAAGTATTTATTGATGCCGTTAAGGAATATAAAAGTCCAGTTTCGATGAAAAACATAAGAAGGTAATTTTTATTACCTTAGTACTTTATGATAAAGAACATTTTAAAAGGAATAAAAGCTTACGCCGGAATCCTAAAGTTAATTTCTAAATTAAAACTTTGGAAGTTTTTTATTATTCCAATAATAATAAGTCTTGTAATAGCAATTGTAATAGCATTTGTAGCTTATGGCTGGTCAGATAATATTGGCGTCTATGTAACAAAAATTTGGAAATGGGAATTTGGAAAAGAAACTTTTGCTACAATAAGTAATTTTATTGGAGGAGTAATAATTATAGTTTTTGGATTTATATTGTATAAACATATAGTTATGGCGCTTTCAGCACCTTTTATGAACCCTGTTTCAGAAAAAATTGAAGCCTATTTAACAAATAATGAAAAACATACTCATAGAGAAACATCGTTCAATGCACTACTTTGGCGTGGCATTAAAATAAATTCTAGAAACTTATTTAAAGAAATATTGGTTACAATTCCTTTACTTATACTTAGTTTCATACCTGTAATTGGACTTATTGCAACGATAATATTGTTTTTAGTTCAAGCATATTTTGCAGGGTTTGGTAATATGGATTATACCTTAGAACGTCACTTTAGCTATAAAGACAGTATAAGTTTTGTCAGAAAAAACAAAGGAATTGCCATAGGAAATGGTATTGTTTTCATTTTATTTTTATTAATTCCTGTTTTAGGCGTAATACTAGTCTTACCATTTTCAGTAACAGCGGCTTCAGCTGAAACAGTTGAATTATTAAATGCAGAAAACAATATTGTTCTTAAAAAAACGTAGTTTTAGGTTTTATTGTATAACTTTTTGTTTAAAAAATATTATAAATAATGCAAATAGCAGGTTTCTATAAGTTAATTAATAAAGGGAATGCATGGTCATTCTTAATAATTTTTGCCAGACATCCATTTAATTTAATTCCAACTTTTTTAGCAACATATCAAACTGTAAAAATATCTAATGAACATTACGGAACATTGCATCATAAGAATAATGCTACTAATGCTTTTCGTCATGCTTTATGGAATTTTTTAATAGCCAAAAAATGCTCTGTATGGAGAAGGAATACTAGGAAAGCAATTCGTTTTGCCGAAAAAATCACCAACTGGCATGAAGAGTTTTCACCTAATGAGCCTTTAGAAAAAGAAATGGATTTACATAACAATATTATTGGTAGGAAACTTTTCATTATTTCTGAAGAATTACCTTTACATCAAGTTATTATTAGATTAAAACATAAGGTAGAAAACTCTAAACGAATAGAAAAAGTTGAAGATCTTAAAAAATATTCAAATAATTTGGTTCACATAGTTGAAATGTGATGATTGAATTAGATGACTTTTACAGAATTAACAAAATTTCTGAAGGTGATGCTCTAAGCCTACATAGATTGATGGTTTCAAACGCCAATAGATTTAAACGTTATTTCCCTAAAACATTAGAGCAGAATTTAACAGAAGAATTATCAAAACAATTTGTTGTTAAAAAAGTACTAGAATTTACTAATAATGAAGAATTTTTATTTAACATAAAAGAGAATGAAAAGAGTCAAGTTGTTGGCTTGGTTTATATCAAAGAATTAGATTGGGAGAAGAAACAAGGTGAGTTTGCCTATTGTATTGATTCTAATTATGAAGGTAAAGGATTGATGGGTAATGCTGTAAAAGAATTATCAAATTATGCTTTTGATAATTTGGAATTAGGTGTATTACAAATTATTGTACATAAGGATAATATTGGCAGTGTGAAAGTAACAAAAAACGCTGGTTTTATTTGGCAAAGAACATTGTTGAAAGAATATACACGACCAAATGAATTACCATTAGATATGGAGTTGTATGAACTTTATAAATAGACTAGCTTACGGCAATAAACATGAAAGATATATTTTATAAGTATATACAAAGTTTACAAGATACAATTTGTAGTAAATTAGAAGAAATTGATGGCAAAGCAACTTTTCATGAAGATATATGGAAACGTTCAGAAGGTGGAGGTGGAAGAACACGTGTTATTCAAAATGGAGCTGTTTTTGAAAAAGGAGGCGTCAATATTTCTGCTGTTCATGGGGTTTTACCTCAAACCATGCGTAAACATTTTGGTGTTGAGCAAGGTGACTTTTTTGCATGCGGATTGAGTTTGGTATTACACCCAAAAAATCCGTTTGTACCAACGGTACATGCCAATTGGCGTTATTTTGAAATGTATGATGAATCTGGTAAGGTTGTTACAAGTTGGTTTGGTGGTGGACAAGATCTAACACCATATTACCTTTTTGAAGAAGATGCCAAACATTTTCATCAGGTTTGTAAAACTGCTTGTGATGGTCATAATGACGAATTTTATCCTAACTATAAAAAACGTTGTGATGAATATTTTTACAATTCACATCGAAATGAAGCACGTGGTATAGGCGGTTTGTTCTTTGATTATTGTAAAGAAATTGAAGATATGACCATGCAACAATGGTATGATTTTGTCATCGAAGTTGGTAATAGTTTTTTAGATGTGTATCTACCAATAGTTGAAAAAAGAAAAGATATTCCGTTTACCCAAGAACATAGAAACTGGCAAGAAATTAGACGTGGTCGTTATGTAGAATTCAATTTAGTGCATGATAAAGGTACTTTATTCGGACTCAAAACAAACGGACGCATAGAAAGTATTTTGATGAGTTTACCACCTCATGTACAATGGGTGTACGACCATCATCCTAAGACAGGAAGCGAAGAAGAAAAACTCATTAAAGTATTACAAAATCCGAAAGATTGGATATGAAGAAGTCAATCAAAATGTTAAATTTTTAATAGTTATCTATTCTAGATGTAAAATGAGTTGAACTTTTAATAATTCGACAATTATAAAAGAGATTTATTATTTAATTTGATATTTTCACACCTTAATATTTATTAGCTTTGCAGTTGTAAAAAACAATTTATCTAATGGCTAAATTTGAACTGAAACTACCAAAAATGGGTGAAAGTGTTGCCGAAGCAACCATCACATCTTGGTTAAAAGAAGTGGGTGATACTATAGAGTTAGATGAGGCAATAGTTGAGATTGCTACAGATAAAGTGGATTCTGAAGTGCCTAGTGAAGTAGAAGGTATTTTAATTGAAAAACTATTTAATGTTGATGATGTCGTTGATGTTGGACAAACTTTAGCTATTATTGAGACAAGTGCTAATGGCGTTTCAGAAGAAATGGCTGTTGAAAAATCGGTAATTGTTGAAGATAAAACACCAATTGAAGTCATTAAAGTTGATGAGCCTGTTCAAGAAGTAACAAAAACTCTTGCGCCGATTGAAAATTCACCTTCCGGTAGATTTTATTCTCCCTTAGTAAAAACCATTGCTAAAAAGGAAAATATTTCTATAAATGAACTGGAGACCATTGTTGGTACAGGTAAAGACAATAGAGTTACTAAAAATGATATTTTAGGTTATATTGAGAATATAGGAGCTACACCTAAAATTGTTGAAGTTAAACCATCAGAAACAACAAAACCTGCACAACCAATTGAAAAACCTAAGGTGGTTACACCAATATCTGTAAATGGTGAAGACGAAATCATTGAAATGACCAGATTGGGTAAATTAGTAGCTCAACATATGGTTGCTTCAGTGCAAACTTCTGCACATGTACAGTCGTTTATTGAGGTAGATGTTACAAAAATTGTGAATTGGCGGAATAGAATAAAAGATAAATTTCTAGAAAGAGAAGGCGAAAAAATTACCTTTACACCTATCTTTATGGAGGCGATTGCTAAGACAATAAAAGATTTCCCAATGATTAATATTTCTGTTGATGGTGATAAAGTCATCAAGAGAAAGAACATCAATTTAGGGATGGCGGCTTCTTTAGCGGATGGTAATTTAATTGTTCCGGTAATTAAAAATGCAGATCAGCTGAATTTAGTTGGTATGACAAAAGTGGTAAATGATTTGGCAAATCGTGCTAGAACTAATCAATTAAAACCTGATGATATTCAAGGTGGTACATATACGGTTACCAATGTTGGTAGTTTTGGTAGTATTATGGGTACACCTATTATCAATCAACCACAAGTGGCTATTTTGGCATTGGGAGCCATCAGAAAAGTACCGGCAGTTATTGAAACTTCTGAAGGTGATTTTATTGGTATTCGTCATAAAATGTTCTTGTCGCATTCCTATGATCATAGAGTAGTAAATGGTGCACTGGGCGGGATGTTTATAAAACGTGTCTCGGAATATCTTGAAGCTTTTGATGTGAATAGAGAGTTTTAAGACCGCTTATGTAAAATAATAAATGCGCAGGTTTTTAAGCATTTTTTTTGAGTAAAATTGGAGTTGCGCTTATCGCTTAGGCTAAGAAATCGTAGGGGAGTTTGAAACTCTACCCTTTCAATTTAGCACTTAGCCAAAGCAAATATTTTTATAATTATTTTCTTTTTTTCATTATCAAAATTTTGGTTTGGCGGTTTTTAATCGAAGCTCTGAACCTTCAATATACCACCAAAACCCCTATGTTTTTTAGCCATTGTTGGCGGTAGTTAATTATGATATGTCAAGATACTTCATACTAATTTCATTAAATTTTTAGACACACATTTTTTGTAGGGAAATATATTTTATATGTAAGTTTATTTTCAAGTTGTCCTAACTATTTATGGTCTAAATAAAACTTCTTATCTGTATAAACAGTATTAGTTTCCCAGATTGGTTTTTTAAAGGTAAAAAAATCAGGATTTTCAAGATAAAAGTTAAGATTCTCGTCACCCCAATCATGCTCAAATTCTATTTCGCCAAAATCTGTAGCGATAGTGCCTAAAATCATACTTTGAGTATAACCACTAACGCTATTGGTATATAATTTCGCTTGTTTTACCGTTAAGCTTGTTCCTGCTTTTAGAAGGTTTTTTTCTATTATTTCTTCGTCTAGAACTGCATCTTTTTCTACTATTAAATATTCTTTTTCATAAATAGCATAACCTATGTTCTTTATTAATAACAGATCTCTTTCTAAAATTAATTTTTCATTTATTATTTCTATATAAGGAGAGACATTGGTAACATCTTTCTTTTTTGTTCTAAAAACAAGATAAAGGAAGCTTATAATACATAGCACAAGAAATATGATGGATAAGATTACAATTTTGTATGTTTTCATAGGTTAATTAATGTTTTTTGTGCGGAATCATTACTTTTCAGGAAGTTTCATTTTAAATTCTTTTTCAATATACTTTGGTATATATAAATAGAAATTCTGTATTTTGTCAGCTAAATGGAATAATACATATTCTTTACCGAAAACTTTCTTTGCTGTTTCTTTTTGATTTTTGGAATTTACAATTTCTACAAAATTTTTGTGTGTTAACTCTTTGAAATCAGCAAAAGATAAATTAGGGTTTGATCTAAATAAATTAATTAGACTTTTATTCATTGTTTGGAGAGTTTCTGTTTGATGAAAAATATCTGAAGGAACTTTACCATCATTTTTTAACTTTTGAAAATCAAAGTACTCAATTGGAACAATTTTATTTCCATTATCATCTATATTAGCAAATTCTAATAATGTTGCATCTTCAATACTTTGTTTAAAGTCTAAAATTATTGTACTTTCAATAATATCAACTACAGTAAACTCAATTTTTCCAATAAGAAATGGTTTTCCAATGTCTGATTTTTCTATTTTGATATAATCATAACCTTTCACAAACCTACTATTAAATAATATTTCACCCTTTAAATCTTCTTTTTGCACTTCTACTTCTGAGCGTATATTAAAAGATGTATTTATAGTTCTTTTAATATACGAATATGATTTTCCGTTTTTGTATCCAGATGAAAAATTCATGCCAATACCTGTAATACCTCTACCTATTTTGATTATACTATCATTTAAATTTTTAATTCTATAATTTTTAATTGTTAACTTAAATAGTTCTGAATATACATCATCAATATAAGTTGGAAAATATGAATTAAACTTTAAAATAAATTTTGAAACACTTTCCTCTTTTATTTCTAATGTTGAGTTTTGAATTAATGTATCTAAAGCACTTTTTAGTTGATTAGTTGTATGTTTTTTTTCTAACCAAGGAAATTTATATTTATTATCTAATTTTGAATAGTATTTTTGTTTTTTGAAAGAATCAGAATTCGTGTCATACAGAATCTTTTGATACAATTCAGTTTGTTTAATCTTTGTCGAGTCAATTTTTTGCCCAAAAAGAACACTTGAAAAAGTTAAGAATAGAAGAGTAAGTATTTTTTTCATTTCTTTAAGCATCAATTTTTGTACTGAATTACCGCTAACGTAAGGATGGTTGCATTTAAATGAACTATATCCAATGATACTGAAACTAGTTCAGGTCAAGTAGGCGAAGTTCGTTGAAATTAAGTTAAGAAACAAACTGAATTCAGAACAATTGGTTAAGAAAACCGAAGAAATTGTTCCAAAAATAAAATCAATATGAGTTTGAGAATAAACAATGACAAATTGTATCTTTGAGGTTTAAATTTAATGAATGGAATTAAAACTCAAAAAACCTATTGTATTTTTCGACCTTGAAACCACAGGTGTTAATATTGCGAATGATAGAATAGTAGAAATTTCTATCTTAAAAATCTACCCTAATGGTAATAAAGAAAGTAAGACCTGGTTGGTAAACCCTGAAATGGAAATTCCTAAAGAAGTAGTTGCTATACATGGTATTACGAACGAAAAAGTTGTTACAGAGCCTACATTTAATGAATTGGCTGTTGAGGTAAGTCAGCTAATAGAAGGTTCTGATCTAGCAGGTTTTAATTCTAATCGATTTGATATTCCCTTATTAGCAGAAGAAATGTTACGAGCGGAGGTAGATTTTGATATGAAAAATAGAGTAGCGGTTGATGTGCAGGTTATTTTTCATAAAAAAGAACAGCGTACCTTAAGTGCTGCCTATAAATTTTACTGTGATGAAATTTTGGAAGATGCACATTCAGCCAAAGCTGATACCAATGCTACTTATGAAATTTTAAAAGCGCAATTAGATAGATATGACGACCTAGAAAATGATATTAAATTTTTAAATGAGTTTTCATCACATAAAAAAAGAGCAGATTTAGCAGGTTTTATTATGTATGACGATGAAGAGAAAGAAATTTTTACCTTTGGAAAATATAGAGGTAAAAAAGTAGCAGAGGTTTTAGAAAATGATAAAGGATATTATTCTTGGATTCAGAAAGCTGATTTTCCGTTATATACCAAAAAAGTACTAACTGCTATAAAATTACGTAGTATAAATAATAAATTGGGCTAATATGTTTGTTGATTTTAAATTATTACCAGATACTTCAAGAGTTTGGATATACCAAGCTGATAGAGAATTTACAGAACATGAAGTCGAGCAGATTTCTAAAAAGTTATATGTTTTTGTTGAGAACTGGAAACGTCATGGAGATGATTTAAAAGCCTCTTTTAAAATTGAGTACAATCAGTTTATTATATTAGCCGTAGATGAAAATTATAATGATGTTTCAGGTTGTTCAATTGATGCTTCTGTTCATATTATAAAAGAACTTCAAAATAAGTTTGAAGTTGATCTGTTAAATAAAATGATTGTGTCTTTTAAAGATGGCACTAATATCAATACAGTTTCTTTAAAAGATTTTAAAGAATATGCCAAGTTGCAAAAAATAAAAGCTGATACAGTAGTTTTTAATAATATGATACAATCTAAAGCCGATTTTCAATCTAGCTGGGAAGTTGAAGCTGGTAAAAGTTGGCATGCTAAGTTTTTGGTATAATTTCACATCACTTCGAATTCGCTTTAAAACCTAATTAATTATTATACGAAACCAAGTCTAGTTTAATTGAAAAGCAGCAATATAACGATGCATCACAACCCCTAATAAATGAGAGAAAATATTATTACTGTTTGCCTACTATTCTTTATAACACTTCTACAAGCCCAACAAATAGATCCATTGTTGAAAAAGGATACTTACGGACAAGAAGTATGGGTTGATAGTATTTTAAAAGCAATGACATTAGACCAAAAAATCGGTCAATTATTCATGGTACAAGCTTTTTCTAATAAAGAAAAAAAACATAAAGATGCAATAGAAAGTTTGATAAAAAAATATAAAGTTGGCGGACTTATATTTATGCAAGGCACACCAAAAAAACAGGCAACATTAACCAATTACTATCAAAGTATTTCTGAAACACCTATGTTAATTGCTATTGATGCCGAATGGGGGTTAGATATGCGATTGAAAAACACCTACCGATTTCCTTGGAATATGACCTTAGGCGCTATTCAAGACAATAAACTTATTGAAGATTTTGGTAAACAATTGGGTAAACACTGTAAACGTTTGGGTGTACATTTTAATTTTGCTCCTGTAGTAGATATTAATATCAATCCTAAAAACCCTATTATTGGTAATCGTTCTTTTGGTGCAGGTAGAGAGAACGTAGCTAAAAAAGCGATTGCCTTTACAAAAGGGATGCAAAGTGAAAATGTATTGGCCAGTGCAAAACATTTTCCCGGACACGGTGATACAGATGCAGATTCTCATAAAACATTACCTTTTATACCGTTTTCAAAAGAACGCTTAGACTCCATAGAATTATATCCATATAAAAAACTGTTTGATGCAGGACTGGCAAGTGTAATGGTGGCGCATCTGAGCGTTCCTAACTTAGAACCTGACGAAAGTGTACCTTCATCATTGTCAAAAAATATAGTGACAGATCTATTAAAAGAAAAAATGGGTTTTGAAGGGTTAATTATTACTGATGCATTAGATATGAAAGGATCTGCAGATTTTTCTTCACCTTCTGACGTGAATTTAGCAGCTTTTTTAGCAGGTAATGATATCTTATTGATTCCGCATGAAATACCACAAACAGTAGAAAAAATAAAAAAAGCAATTTCTGATGGG
>CAZHYX010000004.1:0-3558 GCA_964536675.1 uncultured Flavobacteriaceae bacterium | reverse complement strand
AACAGAAAAACAGTTAAATTATTCAGTTAAGAAGATATTAAAAGCTAAATATTGGGCTGGGTTAAGATATTATAAACCCATTGAATTAGAGAATTTACATAAATATTTAAACAGTGTTGAAAATGTAGCCTTACATCATAAATTGGTAGAAAATTCAATAACATTACTTAAAGATGATGGTGGAGATTTTCCTATAAAAGAATTAGCAAATTCGAAAATTGCGTATGTTAAATTAGGAGATGCTGAGAATACAACTTTTTTAGAAAGATTGAATGATTATACACAAGTAGATGTAATTTCAGATAAAAATTTAGATAAATTAATTGCTAAATTAGAACCCTATAATCATGTGATTATTGGCTATCACAAATCAAATGCGAACCCTTGGAAAGATTTTAAATTTGCAAATAAAGAATTGGTTTGGCTACAAGAAATAGCCAGAAATAACTGTGTTATATTAGATATTTTTGCAAGCCCTTATAGTTTATTAGATATAAAAACATTTACAAATATAGAAAGTGTTTTAGTTTCCTATCAAAATAGTAAAATAGCTCAAGATATTTCAGCTCAAATGATATTTGGAGGCTTATCAACCAAAGGAAAATTACCAGTCTCTATCAATGATGAATTTGCTGAAGGCTTTGGTTTGCAATCTACAGACTTAAAAAGGCTATCGTATGGTCTACCTGAAAATGTAGGTATGAGTAGTGAAAAATTAAAAAGAATAGACTCAATTGCCAACGTAGTAATTGATGGCAGAATGGCTCCGGGAATGCAAGTGTTAGTCGCTCGACATGGTAAGGTAATTTTTAGAAAGAATTATGGATATCACACTTATAAAAAAATTCAAAAAGTTAATGAAGATAATCTTTATGATTTGGCCTCACTAACTAAAATTTTGGGCGGGTTACCGATGATTATGAAGGCAGAAGAAGAAGGAAAATTTACTTTAGAAAGCACCTTGGGTGAATTGATGCATGTGTTGAGAGGAAGTAATAAAGATACAATTACTGTTAAAGAAGCACTTTCACACTATGGTAGGTTGAGACCTTGGATTCCATATTATGTTAAAACCTTAGATAGTATTACTCAAAAACCTTTACAAAAATACTATAGAAAAAACCATTCAAAAAAATTCAAGATTAAGGTTGCAGAAAACCTTTATTTAAGAACCGATTATATGGATACTATTTATCAACTAATTGCCGATGTTGATCAACTCAAAAAACTTAAATATAGATATAGTGGTTTGCCATTTTACTTATTTAAAGATTATATAGAGAAACAGTATGAACAACCTATGAATAAATTGAATGATGAAATTTTTTATAAACCTCTTGGAGCAAGAACTCTAACTTATAAGCCATTAGAAAAGTTTGATAAAATGGAAATTGTTCCTACAGAGAGAGATGATTATTATAGGCAACAATTATTAAGAGGTTATGTACATGATATGGGTGCCGCTATGTTAGACGGTGTAAGTGGTAATGCAGGTTTATTTGCCAATAGTAATGATGTTGCCAAGATGATGCAAATGTACTTACAAAAAGGGTTTTATGGCGGTAAACGGTTTTTAAAACATGAAACAATTCAAAAATTTAACCATAGATATTATGAGGAAGATGGTGTACGTAGAGGGCTTGGTTTTGATAAGCCTCAATTAGACCCTGAAATAAAAGCTTCTTGCGGTTGTGTTTCTTCTAAAAGTTTTGGTCATAGTGGTTTTACAGGAACCTATACTTGGGCAGATCCTGAAACAGGATTATTATATGTGTTTTTGTCTAATAGAGTATATCCAACAATGAAAAATAATAAATTGGGTAAACAGAATATTAGAACGATTGTGCAGCAGTTAATTCAGGATGCTATTGTTGAATAAGGTTCAAATTTCTCCAACTTCTAACTAAAAAATTAGAACGATTTTGATTTTCTTCGCCAGCATAAATTAGGGTTTTAGATTTCACTTTTTTATTAGAAATATTGTCAAAGTAATCTAATCCTTTGGTCATTTTAGGTAATATCGTTTTACTTGATTTTATTTCGTAAATATCAAAATGGTTTCCCTGTTTTTTTAATAAGTCAATTTCATTTCCATTAGAGTCTCTCCAATACCAATATTCTATTAATTTATATTGATGTTCATTCTGTTTGTAAATATCAGCAATAACAAAATTTTCAAATAAACTGCCTTTTTGTTTTTCTGTAATATCTTCAATATTTCTGATATCTAGTAAATATGAAGCTAAACCTATATCGTAAAAATATAATTTTGGTGATTTTATAATTCGTTTATTAAAATTTTCAAAGTAAGGTCGTAATAAGAATAAGATATAACTTTTTTCTAAAATAGAAAGCCAAGATTTTGCTGTTGGTTGTGATATTCCACAATCTTTTGCAAGATTATTAATGTTTAATATTTGTCCTACTCTACCCGCACAGAGTTTAACAAAATTGGTAAATTTATTAAAATCATGAATATTTATTAATTGTGATATATCTCTTTGTATATAGGTTTGTATATAATTTGCATAATATATAGTTGAATTTAAATCTCTATCATAAATTGCAGGGTAAAAACCTTTTACTAATTGTTTTTTAAAATCGTTTTCTAATAAATTAGTTTCAATTAATTCTGTATTGTCAAAAGGTAATAGTTTCAATAAAACAACTCTCCCAGCAAGACTTTGAGTAATATGTTCTAATAAATTGAAATTTTGAGACCCTGTTAAAATATAGTGTCCCATTTTTTTACTTTCGTCAACTATGGTTTGTATGTATGAAAATAAACTGGGTACTCGTTGTACTTCATCAAAAATTACATACTCATGATATTTTTGTAAAAAAGCTTTAGGGTCATCTATTGCAAATGTACGATCATCTATATTTTCTAATGAAATATACCTGTAATTAGGAAACATATTTTTTAATAATGTTGTCTTACCCGATTGTCTTGGTCCGGTTAAGGCAAGTATGGGGTATTTACCTATTAAAGATAAGATAACCTTTTTAAGTTGTCTTTTTATCATATTAAAAAGATATTATGACAAATATATAAAAATATATTGAAATTACATACATAATATTTTGAAATTGCATACATAATATTTTGAAATTGCATGGTTTAAAGTATAGACAGTTATATTAGGTAAGGTTAAGAGACTGAATTACTATATATATTTGTCTAATAGAGTATATCCAACTATGAAAAATAATAAATTGGGTAAACAGAATATTAGAACTATAGTACAGCAGTTAATTCAAGATGCTATTGTTGAATAATTAGTAACCTTTTTTACCCAAGGCTTCAATTTTTGACAACCACTTTTCTCTAAATTTTTTTTTTGAAAGACGTAAAGGTCCAATAGAAGTAATTTTTACTGGGTTTATGCCGCAGAATTGCAATGTCATTTTCTTTACAGACTTATGAGTTGGAGCACTATATGCTAATTTATAATACCATGTAGGTTGATCTAGAGTACAGATAATTCTAGCAGATTTACCTTTTAACTTTTTATCCCACCAAACCGAATTCTTTCTTTTTTCAAATGCAAATCCAGG
>CAZHYX010000003.1:29608-29840 GCA_964536675.1 uncultured Flavobacteriaceae bacterium | reverse complement strand
ATGTTCAGGGAATTGCTAGAAAAGTAATTAATGACATTGGTTATACCAAAGGTGAATATCAATTTTCAGGTGATTCTTGTGGTGTTATTTCTTTAATTCACGAACAGTCTCAAGATATTAATCAAGGTGTTGATAGAGCAACTAAGGAAGAGCAAGGTGCAGGCGATCAAGGTATGATGTTTGGTTATGCTACCAATGAAACTGAGAATTTTATGCCTTTGGCATTAGATAT
>CAZHYX010000003.1:0-29598 GCA_964536675.1 uncultured Flavobacteriaceae bacterium | reverse complement strand
GTGCTCTTCCGATCTATTTTACAAGTTCTTGCCGAGTTACGTAGAGAGAGCAAAGAAATAAAATATCTACGTCCAGATGCAAAAAGTCAAGTTACGATTGAATATAATGATGATAATATTCCTCAACGTATTGATGCAATTGTAGTATCGACGCAGCATGATGATTTTGATACTGATGATTCAAAAATGCTTGCTCAAATTAAAAAGGATATTGTTTCTGTTTTAATACCACGTGTAAAGGCTCAATTACCAACCAAAATACAAGTATTATTTAATGATGACATTGAGTATCATATCAATCCAACAGGTAAATTTGTAATTGGTGGTCCTCATGGTGATACCGGTTTAACCGGAAGAAAAATTATTGTAGATACTTATGGAGGTAAAGGTGCACATGGTGGAGGTGCTTTTTCGGGTAAAGACCCAAGTAAAGTGGATAGAAGTGCCGCGTATGCAGCACGACATATTGCTAAAAACTTGGTTGCTGCCGGTGTTTCTGACGAAATATTGGTACAAGTGAGTTATGCTATTGGTGTAGTAGAACCCACATCTATTTTTGTTGACACTTACGGTACTAGCAAAATTGATTTAACTGATGGCGAAATAGCAAAAAAAGTAGCTGAATTGTTTGATATGCGTCCGGCTGCTATTGAAGAAAGATTAAAATTAAGAAATCCTATTTATCTAGAAACTGCTGCTTATGGACATATGGGTAAAGAACCCAAAATTATTATAAAAACATTTGAGAGTCCTTATTCTGGTACTGTTGTAAAAGAAGTAGAATTGTTTACATGGGAGAAATTGGATTTTGTTGATAAGGTGAAAAAAGCTTTTAATATTTGAAATTAACCTTCCAGAGTTTTTAACTCTGGTTTTTAACTTACTTCTAATAGAAATTTATCCTGAAAAAAGATTTCATTAGTTATGCAACACACACTAAATTCTATTGCTGACTTTGAACACATTAAAAAGGGTGAAAAAGCATTTGTATTGTATATTACTGACGACACCTGTAATGTAGGAGAAAGTATTACACCAAAACTTGAAAAGTTGATTACTGAGCAGTTCCCAAAATTACCAATATATTATACTTATACAAATCAAACTCCAGAACTTACTGCACAACTTTCTGTATTTACCGTACCAACAGTATTGGTTTTCTTTGAAGGAAAATTATATATACAAAAAAGTAGGACTTTTAGTTTGGAAGAATTAAGACAAGAGATTGATAGGTATTATAAAATGGTATTTGAATACTAAAACTTCAACCCTTCCAGAGTTTAGAACTCTGGAAGGGTTCTTTCAGTCTTGCCATTCCGCAATAAAAAGGTTTGTATCACGCCCGCCACCATTATGTCTATTAGATGAGAAGATTAATTTTTTACCATCATTAGAAAATACAGGAAAAGCATCAAAAGTTTTTCCATGTGTTATACGCTCTAAATTCTTCCCATCAATATCAATTAGATATAAATTAAACGGGAAACCACGTGCTGCTTCAAAATTTGACGAGAATAAAATTTTCTTGCCTGAAGGGTGAAAAAACGGACTCCAATTGGCATTCCCTAAATTGGTTAATTGACGTAAATCACTTCCGTCAGCATTGCAAATGTATAATTCCATTTCTGTAGGTTGTACCAACCCTTCTGCTAATAAATCTTTATATTCTTTAATTTCTTTATCTGTTTTTGGTCTTGAAGATCGGAAAATTAATTTTGTGCCATCAGGTGAAAAGAAAGCACCTCCGTCATAACCTAATCCAAAAGTAATCTGTTTTACATCACTTCCGTCAAGGTTCATCGTGTATAGATCTAAATCACCATTTCTGGTAGAAGTAAATACTATTTTATCACCTTTAGGAGAAACTGTTGGCTCGGCATCATAACCTTTTTCGTTGGTCAATTGTTTTACAATATTCCCTTGTAAATCGGCTACAAAAATATCATAGGTATCATAAATTGGCCAAATATACTTTCCTTCTCTACGCAATGGTGTTTCAGGGCATTCATCCGCTCCAAGATGAGTAGAGGCATAAATAATATGTTTATTGTCTGGTAAAAAATAAGCGCAAGTAGTTCTTCCTTTTCCTGTGCTTAACATAGGCGGCACTTTACTATCTAAAGTTTCATCAGCATTCATTAAAAACATCTGATCGCAAGACACATTCCAATTTTTATTATTCGATTGAAATATCAATTGTTCATCATCAAAACTCCAATAAGCTTCCGCATTATCACCTCCAAAAGTAATTTGTCGTAATGATTTAAAATGTTTTTCTTCAGGAAAGATTAAGGAATTATTTGCAGATGTTACAATTATATTTTTATCTTTAATAACAGGGGTTTCAACTCTTGTAGTGGTTGTAGATTGTTGCATTTTACATGACATCAAAATCAATAAAAACATTGCGAGAGAAATATATTTAATCATTCTATTTATTTGTAAATTTGCGCAAAAATAATATTATTATGATGAATCGATTGTTAATTCTGATATTTTTTAGCTCATTTTTTATAGTTCAAAGTATCGCTCAATCTACAACTCAAATCCATACTGATGTAGTTTTTCTTGCCGATGATAACTTAGAAGGTAGATCTACAGGTACTAAAGGCGAAAAAGTTGCTGCTGATTATATTGCAAAACGTTTTAAAGAATTAGGTTTAGAACCAAAAGGCACTAGCGGATATTTTCAAGATTTCACCTTTAAACCAAAAACGAATCCGCATGGAAAAGTAAACTATACAGATAGTATTGGTAAGAAAACCATTACTGGAAGAAATGTATTAGGTTTTATCAATAACAATGCAACAAATACTATTATTATTGGAGCTCATTACGACCATTTAGGTTATGGTGAGCAGGGTTCTCTTTATAGAGGAAAAGAAAAACTAATACATAATGGTGCTGATGATAATGCAAGTGGCGTTGCCGTACTTTTAAATCTGGCTAAAAAATTAAAGAATACCAATAAAGGAAATAACTATCTAATGATGGCTTTTTCTGGTGAAGAAATGGGTTTATTGGGTTCTAATTATTTTGTAAAAAACGCTACAATATCATTAGATTCTGCAAACTACATGTTGAATATGGATATGGTGGGTAGATTAAAAAAGGATAGTGCTTTAGCAGTTTATGGTGTAGGTACTTCTCCTTATTTTAAACAAGTTGTTACTGCTTATGGTGATAAATTTAAATTGATTAAAAAGGAATCAGGTGTAGGCCCATCTGATCATACTTCCTTTTATTTAAATGACATACCTGTATTGCATTTCTTTACCGGGCAACATGAAGATTATCACAGACCAAGTGATGATACTGATAAGTTGAATTATACCGGAATGGAAACCATTTCTAATTATATTTTTGATATTATTACTGATCTTGACGATAATGGTAAAATGCCATTTAGAAAAACCAAAAATGAAAGTGATAATGTGCCTCGTTTTAAAGTAACATTGGGTGTTGTACCAGACTATATGTTTGAAGGAAAAGGAATGCGTATTGATGGTGTTAGTGAAGATAAACCAGCTCAAAAAGCGGGCATGCAAAAAGGAGATGTAGTGATTCAATTAGGAGAGCATAAAGTTGATGGTATGATGACATATATGAAAGCCTTGTCAAAATTTGAAAAAGGGATGACTACTAAAGCTAAAATATTAAGGAATAAAAAAACGATTGAGGTTGAAGTGACGTTTTAGTTAAAAAATTACTATTGTCTGATTAAAGATGTGAGACCGCTTCGCTTTCAGAAAAAAGAACAAAGACTTGTTTTTAAATAACTGATAATCGGTCAAATAAATATCAATAAAAAATAAAAAATAAAAATGTTATAAATCACGTTTAAATATATACTATTGAAAAGCAATCTCTCTAAAGTAAAAATATTTGATAATGGTTGATTTTAATAACATAAATAGAGATTCTTAAACTTTAATCGGACACTATTGTTAAAAAATAGAATATAGTATTTTTAAAACAGACCTCACAGGTTTTGAAAACCTGTGAGGTCTTAAAAAACAAAATTTGATAAAAATTGGCAACATAGAACTACCAGATTTTCCATTGCTATTAGCACCTATGGAAGATGTAAGTGATCCTCCATTCAGAGCATTGTGCAAAGAACAAGGTGCAGATGTTGTCTATACTGAATTCATTTCTAGCGAAGGTTTAATTCGTGATGCTGCAAAAAGTACCATGAAATTAGATATTTACGAAAAGGAACGCCCTGTGGGTATTCAAATTTTTGGAGCGAATTTAGAATCAATGTTACGCTCGGTTGAGATTGTAGAAAAATCAAATCCTGATATTATTGATATTAACTTTGGCTGCCCTGTAAAAAAAGTAGTTTCAAAAGGTGCTGGTGCCGGAATTTTAAAAGATATTCCATTGATGGTTTCGCTCACAGAAGCAATGGTAAAGCACACTTATTTACCAATAACTGTAAAAACGCGTTTGGGTTGGGATGACAATTCTATTATGATTGTAGAAGTAGCTGAACGCCTACAAGATGTTGGTTGTAAAGCCATTGCCATACATGGTAGAACACGTGCTCAAATGTATAAAGGTGAAGCCGATTGGACACCTATAGCCAACGTTAAGAACAATCAACGAATGCATATTCCTGTATTTGGAAATGGCGATATTTCTTCGCCTGAAAAAGCTATGGAAATGCGTGACAACTACGGTCTTGATGGAGCAATGATTGGCAGAGCCACTATTGGTAATCCCTGGTTTTTTAAGCAGGTAAAACACTATTTTAAAACAGGGACTCATCTCGACCCTCCAACTATGGGTGAGCGTGTAGAAGCAGCTCGCAGACATTTACAAATGGCAATAGACTGGAAAGGAGAACGTTTAGGTGTTGTTGAAACCAGAAGGCATTATACTAATTATTTTAAAGGAATACCTCATTTTAAAGAATACCGAATGAAAATGGTTACAACCGATGATAGCAAAGGTGTTTTTGATGCTTTTGATGAAGTATTAGAAAAGTTTGCTGACCATCAATTTATTTAAAATGTTAATGAAAAGATTTTATCAGTTCATTTTATTGCTTTTTTTAAATAGCTGTTCAGATTTTGGGCAATTACACTTAATTTCTGACCTACCCTATGTTCTTAGAGAGGCTTCAGGAATACAAACTGTTAAAAATTCTGATTTGATCTGGATGTTAAATGATGGCGGTAATTCTAATAAAATTTATGGGCTTTCGGCTAAAGGAAAACTACAAAAAGAGATTATAATTAATGCTAAAAACCATGATTGGGAAGATCTAACTACCGATAATAAAGGAAATCTTTATATTGGTGATTTTGGTAATAATCATAATACCCGTAAAAATTTAACAATCCTTAAAGTCAATCACAAAGATTTAACTAACCCTAAAAATGTAGATATAGAACGTATCAGCTTTTATTATCCAAATCAACATAAATTCCCGCCAAAAAAGAAACAGTTGTATTTTGATACTGAATCTTTCTTTTTCTATAATGACAATATCTATCTCTTTACCAGAAGTCGCGTAAAAGACAATTATGGCAAAACGTCATTATATAAAATTCCCACTACCGAAGGCAATCATACTGCTGAATTTATTTCAGAATTTAGTTTTTGCAACGAATTAAAATGTTCAATAACTTCAGCAGCTATTAGTTTTGACAAGAAAAAAGTTGTGCTTTTAAACCATGACGCTGTCTTGCTTTTTACTGATTTTAAAAGTGATAATTTCTTTAGCGGAAAAGTAACTTCATTTCCCTTAAATCATACATCTCAAAAGGAAAGTGTTTGTTTTAAAGATAATAATACACTTTATATAACTGACGAATATGCTCATGGTAAAGGTGGAAATTTATATGAATTTAGGTTTTAAATTTTATAAATTACTAGAAGAATTAAGTTACATAAAGAGTCCTATCAAAACCCAACACCTAAAGTAAAAGCAAAACGCAATCCATCATCACTACTGAACACAGAAATATTTCCTGTCATTAGATCGGCTGCATTGATAAAAATTCCGCCACCAACAGATGTATTCCAACTATCTGAATTAAAATCAGCATCTAAAACCAAATTATCATTAACCCAAATCCGACCATAGTCAAAACCACCATAAACTCCAATTTGTATTGGTAAAATTCCTGTTTTTCGTTTTCTAAAATTAAACCGTAGGTCAGTATTTTGATAAAAAGAATTCTTACCTGTAAAACGTTGATATCTATACCCTCTTAAACCATCATCAGCACCAATTGAAGCTGCCTGATAAAACTCAAAATCATCACCTAAATTGATATGTGCTTTTAGTTTTGTGGCTAAAACTAACCTTCCGTTTGGTACTAATTTATAATCAAAACCAAGTTCGGGAATAATATATGCAAAGCCTTTATTAGTTTCATCAGCATTTATTTTATAACCTATCTGTAGAGAAGTCATCATTCCTAAGGTTGGAAAAGCTTTGTTATCATGGTTTTCAAAATGATACTTTGTGTCTATTCCTAAAAAGTTTTGACTTATTTCTTCGGTTGTATTTAAATAGCTATTTATAAACCTTCCTTCGGTATCTTCTACCTCAACAGATTCATAAGAAATTGCTGTTTTTAAGCTTGCGCCTGTTGACCCTCTCCAAATTAATGAAGGTGCAATTTTTATAGTTCTTAACTTTACACGATTAAAATCTAAGTCAAGATCATCATCAAAATTTGGAGTACTATTACCAAAACCAAAGAAATTTATAGCATAATTAGAACTTGTAAAAGATGCGTCTAAGCCTAAATTCATGGTGCCAATAATATTTGCCCATTCGCCTGTATAACCAAATTCAAAACCGTTTGTAGCAAAATAATAAGCCCCAGAAACTGAATGCTGTTGCGTAAACGGGTTGCGTTCAAAACCATAGCTTGTATATATATTTACAAAACCTATTTTAAATCCATCATCGGGATTTGAACCAACACTAGGTATAAATTGATTGGTGCTGTTTTTAAGTTTTGAGTAATTATATACATTGGTTTCATAATTATCCGTTAGATTTTTTCTTCCTTTATCAGTAGAAAAGTCATTTTTCTTAGATTTATAATCATACATTTTGATTTTTTTTCCATTATCAATAGTATAAGTATCTTTATTTTGCCCTCCAATAACTCTAATCTTGATCAATCTATCTCCTTCTCCATACGTTTTAAACACATCTTCGTCATCTAAACCGTAAATCCAAATTTCTTTAGTATCATTTTTATCATATATATTTTGATGAAATATAACACCCCTTTTTCCTTTTTGAATGCGATATGCAGTCACTTTTGTTTTGCCGTTTGACATACGTTCTATATCAAACCAATCATCTTTATCTGTACCCATAATTACACCAAATCTATTAATCGCTTTATAATAGTCATTCGCTATTTTCGGGAGGTTTTTGATTCTTGCTAAGAGTATGCGTTTTATTTCTGTAATTGTTTCTCCTTGTATCTCTTTTGGGAATGATTCAAAAGCTTTATCAATAACTGATGTACTTAAACTTTTTTGAATGAATGCTACTTGTTCTTTCCACTTTTTTTTATCAGTTTTATTGAGTATTACCATATCTAATGAATATGGATTAGCATTAAATCCTTTTACATTTCTAATATCATCCTTAAAGCCTTCCAATAATTTTAATGGGGGAATTGCTCTAGTAGCAAAAGCCATAAACAAACCATCTCCCATAATAGAAAAAGCCTGATCTCTATCTCTCGGAATGGGTTTATATATTACTTTCTTACCTTCTTTAAATTCAGCCCAACGCCATTGATCAACATGTCTGTCCCAATCGCCAATTACCATATCAAACAAACGAGCTCTCAAATACATTTCATCATCAACTACATATTTTTCATCCTTTCGTAGTTTTTTTAATAGATCATCTGTACTTTCAATTTTATTAGCATAGCCAAAACTTTTAAGGTTTCCATGACCATCTGAAACATGTTCTTCAATCATATATAATTCATCTCCAAACTCACCATTAAAACCTCCTAACGTAGCTTGTTTTGGAATGTAATATAATACGGGATTGGTATGATATAATTCTACCGCATCAGAAAGTGTACCTATGGTAAATGGTGCATAAGGATGAGAGCCTGTATAAAAATCCATCAAAAATTTTTCCGTATAAGTATCATCAAAATCGCTACCAATATATTGATCTTGAAAGGCTAATGCCTGTAAATATATTGTGGCACTCTTACGTAAAGCACGCATTACATATTGTTTTCCGTTCTTATCTTTTAAACGAAGCGATTTAGATTGATGTCCACCGCCCTTTCTTACAGGTTTTAATCCACCAAACAAAGTATCTAAATTAACAGTGAGAGCTGACACTTTTGTACCGTAGTGTTTTCGATAACGTTCACCCCAAAACTTTGTAAATGCTTTGTTTTTTGTCACTTCTTTTTCTGTATAAATTGATGCTTTTACCGAATCAGGAAAATTAGTAGTAAAATCTGGTATTTTAGACGCTTTATCTGAAGTCAAAACTTCTGTTTGATAAATAATTGTCTTCGATTTAGCAGCATAAAAACGTACATAAGATGAACCATCTTTAAAAACATCTAGTCTTGCGTAACCTGCATCACTAGAAGAAAATTCGCCATCAACATTTCTAGTTGCAGTGTTTTTTGACCCTGTACCGCTTATAATTTGTGGTAGATTGTCTTTTACTATATATTGTAAACTATGCTCATGCCCAGACACAAAGATTACTTTTTTATTTTCTTGTGATAATGTTACCACTCTCTTAATTAATTTATTATATCTATTATTTTGAACGTCTGCTGGTGAAATTCCGCTTGTTTTTCTAATCAGATTTTTTAAGGTTCCTAATACGGGAATAGGTTTTAAATGTGATTTTAAATCGTATTGTCCGCCATGAGATCCGTTTGTAAACATAGGGTGATGTAAGGCAATTAGTGTGGTTTTACCTCGCGCTTTTTTAATCGAACTTTCGAGTTCTTCAAAGAATTTTGCACGGGTTCTTATTTCACAATCATCATTAATGGTTGGATGTTTATCCCAATTGGTTAAATACCATTCAGTATCAATAATAATAAGCTCAATGGCATCATTTATACGAACCTTTTCTAATGGACAGCCATTTTCGGGCAAAAAAGTATTTTTCCCAAGAATATTTTCAATATATTTTTCTTGTCGTTTTAATCCTTTTAAACCATTTGAATACCAATCGTGATTACCTGGAATAAAAATAGTATTCCCTTTAAAACCTTTAACCACATCGGTTTGTACATTTAATTGATGTTCTGCGAAAGCTCTATTTTCGTTTCCTTTTTTAGGTAGTCCTTTAGGATAAATATTATCTCCTAAAAAAATAACTGTACTATTTTCTGAAGCCTTATTCAGTTCTTTCTTAAAAAATTGTAGTGCACTAGAAGAAGTTCCTAATTTTGAATTACCTCCATCTCCAATCAAGTAAAATGAATGTTCAATTTCTTTAGTTGGGAATTGTGTATTGAAGTTAGCATCCTTAATTTGTATATTGTACGTTGCACAAGCATTTAATAAAAAAATAAAAAGAATGCCTGATATAAGTTTGTAATAATTCCTCATAGAAATTATTTAAGATTAAATACCTTGTGATTTAAATGCTATTCCGAAAGCAATAACTGAAGCTATAATTCCTGTTAAAAAGATAGTATAGGTAATACGTAATATCTTATACTTTTTATGAAGTACTAACCCTAAAAAGTAAAGGTCTTTAGTCATTGATGAGTATAAATATTCTTTGTCTTGCATCATTTCGCTCATTGCCCATTCAAAATCATCTAATTTCATTTTATGAAAATTACCAAAAAACAAAAGATTTACTTTTTTTTGCTTAACATCTTCTTTTGTGAACTCACCACTTGTTACATTAGGTCGTGTTGCTAATACCGAAAGTGCCATCGACACCAAACTAAATATTACAAAAATTACAGTAGGTATAATTAAATAATGATTTGAAGGATTGTCTAACTTCGGAATTAAATTAGACAATGCCATAGATATAATAATGGCATTTACAGAAAGTAAAATATTGGCTTTTGTATCAGCAATATTACTTAAGTTAATATGGTTTCTTAAGGTAACCCTAAACATGGTTTCAATACCGCGTTCTGGCAAGGTAGCTTTCTGCTTTTTGAATTTGAATTCTTCTGCTTTGAGCTTATCTTTTTTGGCTTCTTTCTTTAATTTCTTTAAACTTTTATAAAGTTGAGCTAAATTCTTATCTTTTACTGGTTGCCAATTAGTCAAGGCATAATCAGTATAAAATTGATGTTTTTTTGTTAAAAAATCAATATTCTCTTGAATCCATTCAATATCAGTAAATGTCATTAAATCTTGTTGTTCCCACTCTTCGCGCAATAACTCACAAACTTCAAGAAATCCTTTATTACCTATATGGGCATAATCGGCATCAACTAAAATTTTCTCTAGCTTATTGATAGGTTCGATTGTTTTAGTTGTAGCAAGAATACATTTTTCTATTTTATCGATAGTAATTTCAGCAACTTTTTCAGCTTCAAGAAAAGTCCTTGCCATTTTTGCTCCATGTTTTTCATGATCTTCATTACTCTTTACATAACCAACATCATGCAACCAAGCAGCAATCTCTAAAATTTGTGCATCTTTAGCATCTATCTTTTCACTCTCAATTAATTCTTGTACACGCTTTACTACTCTACGTGTATGATTTAAATTATGGTAAATAAAAGTATTTGGCAAATTTTTGGTTAACTGAGACACTGCATAATCCTCAGTTTTCTGTTCTATGCTCATAAATAATTATGCTTTTATATCTTCAATTAATTGATCAATGGTCATGGTAGTTTTTTCGTTAAAATCAGTTTTATAAATTACTTCAACACGTAAAGCTTTTAAGCCTAAAACACCTTGCAAATCTTCTAATTCTAATTTTTCTACTTTACCTAATAATTTTTTTGACTGTAAATATTTTATATATTTTTTATATTCTTTAGCATCTTTATCTTGTGAATATACAATTGCTATTTTACCTGGCACTGTTAAGCGTTCATTGGTGCCTTTTATATGTGCTTTATCAATCCTCTTTTTAATAATTTCATACCGAATATTATAGGCTCCATCAACATCAAATTTCTTTTCATCCATTCTAAATTTTATTGACATAGGATTACTATGTACTAAAATCAACGATGCTATTTCTAATTTATGCTCAAGCTCCTCTTTCAATTTATGTGCAACATTTTCCATTTCGCACATCATTTGTAACTGCCATAAGCGAAGATTATATAAATACAGTGAATCATATTTTTTATTATTGACCAATGACTGGCCTATATACATATTAAACTCTACGCCATCAGTTTTGTAGCGTTCAAAATAATGAGGAAACATTGCTTGAGCTTCTTCTTGTTTTTTATCTAAATAATTCGCTAAATTTTCATTTAATTTGGTTACACTTTCTTCATAGGCTTTTCGTTGTTCATACACTACTTGAAGGTTTTTATCTAACCTATCCATATACATTTCAACTGTTTTTTTAAGCTCTTCATCTACATATTTAGCATGATTAAAAACAGGATATATCTCGCGTTTTAAAAAATCAATAATTCCTATTTCATCACCTGCTTTTAATCCTTTTTTTACCTTGAGTAAATATTCTTCAACTCGAAACATTAACTCTCCATAAATGGGTAACTCCTCTTTTTCACGAGCCTTATCTAACACTTCAACTGCCATACTTAATTGAGTGACTAAATCGTTTTTTATAGCGATATTACGAGCTAGAGATGATCCTTTAATATCTGCTTGCCCGAAAAGTGGACATACATTTTCAAAAACGATATCATCTAATTTCGGACTTTTATCACTCTGAAATTTTTCTTTATGATAATTTTCAGCTGCTTCATAAAAACGCCATTTAACAGTTGGATGAATTGTTGTATAATGTTCTTGAATGGTAGCTTCTAAAATATTCTGACGCTCTTCAGATGAACGTTTAACTGCTGCTTTAAAAACCGGTATTATATCTTTTAATTTATCTTGAGTTACAGAATTTAATTCATATGGTCTAGGCGAAGCAATTTCTAATAGCGCCAAATCGTTATTTTCAGTTGCTTTGATAGGTATAAGAATTATACTTTTTATCCCTTTAGATTCTAAGTTTCTATAAAAGGAATTCTTATTAGATGATTTGCCATATTTCTCAATATCAGAGATTGTCATTGGTTCATGATTACGGAAAACTTTGTCAACAATTCCTTTACAGAAAAAATCATTATTACATGAAATTTCTGTTTTATCATTTAAAATAAGACTATCTGAATTATTAATACTTGTTTGACATAGTTTTGTGTTTATAGCATCAAATATTGAAAACCCGAGTTTCAAATCTTTAATATTATAAAACTCGCGTAAATTTTGCTGCATATCGACCAATAAATTTTCATCTTGTCGTAATAAATTATCTCTTAAAGAAGATAATGTTTCGTCTGCGGTTACATCAAAGAGATTCATAATTCCAAATCCTTTAAAAATATAACTGTTTGGTGGAAATTTTTCTTTCCAAATCTCGATATTGTCAAAATTATCGAGCAATAGTTTATAATCTTCTTCTGTTATTTTCGGCGCATTTTCAGTAGGAATAACTTCAGCGAAATCGCCATTAAATGCTACTCTATAATGTTTTGTAGTGCCTGATGTTTTGTCAGGAATATCAAAAAAGAAAGGTCTTTTTAAATCAATATGATAACCATAACAATAGCCTAAAATCATTATACAGGCATGCAAATACATTTCATTTTCTTCTAAGTTTCTGATTTTAAAATCATACTCATCACCAGCATTATTTAAAATATTTTCAAAACGAGTTGAAAATTTAAAAGAAGTAAACGCAAATGGTACGCTTGCTGCTTTTATCTCATTCAAGAGTAAAGGTTCAGGAAATAGTGGGTCAAGTATTAAATTAATCTGTTTCTGGTACTTTTTAAATAAAGAAAAGTCATTAAACCCATCTATTAATTCAGGGTATTTTTTAAACTCTTTTACCATCAATTTGGCAGACGCATGATATGGGTGATCTTTCTTTAAGGCATATTTTTCAAAATAAGATAATACTTTATCAAAACTAACATTTAACTGTAATGGAAGTTCTAAATTTTCTAAACATTCTGGCTCTTGCATGAACATAACTATCGGCTTTAACTTATAAAATTAAACAAATATCTTTTATAAGACGTAAAAGTAGCTCTAAAATAACATGTTTTAACCCTAAATGATTGTTAAAATTTTATTGAATAATTTTCTTAGAAATTCTAGAACTAGCAATCTTAGCAGCAATATAGCCTAAGGTTATAATTGTAAAAAACACAATAATAACATTAATCATTTCAAATTTAACTGGATAGGCTAATGAGGTAGTTATCATTATCAATCCGAATTTTTTCTGCAAAAGCACAAAAATAATAGCGATAGATAAACCTATTATAAGTCCGAAAAAAGTCAACAAAAAACCTTGGAGTATAAATATTTTTTTAATTTCTTTGATGGTAGTTCCAAGACCAAATAATGTTTTTAGGTTTTCCCTTTTATCTAAAATCATCATTATAATAGCACCAACAACATTAAATAAAGCAATAATCAAAATTAGAGTGAAAATTAAATAGAATACTAAATTTTCAGAATTTAACATCTTATGAAAAGCAGCATTGAGTTGTTCTCTGGTTTCTATATTGAAATCATCACCAAATTTAGCTTGTAAGTCCTTTTTTAGTTTATTTTTATCTGCTTTTTTAGTTAATTTTAACTCAATTGCAGAAATCTGATTTGGTTTATAACTCAATAGACTTTGTGCTATAGGTAAATGAGAAAATACATATTTATTATGTAACTCTTCCGTTAAACTAAATATGCCAATAGGCTGTAAGTTTAATTGGTTAAATGCTGTTTTAGGGTTATTTATATATCCTTTCCCGGGCTTAGGAACAGACACTTTTAAGGATTCAATAAAATCATAAGTTCCTAAAGATAATGCAGACGATATACCTCTACCAACAACTACAGTGTTAAAAGCCTCCTTATCTAACCACTCACCTACATAAATGGCAGTATCAATATTATTTACCAATAAATAATTAGCATCAACGCCTTTTATACTTGCAATATGTGACTTGTTCTTATATTCAAAAAACGCTCTTTCTTCAACAACCTTACTATAACTGGCAATTTTATCATCCTGTAATATTGTAGTCATTGAATCGGTAAAGAAAAAAGATTTTCCTTTTTCGGCACTTATCTTAAGATCAGGGTCAGAAATTTTGATAAAATCTAAGCTAAACTCTTTTAATCCTGAAAAAACAGAAAGTACAATGAACAGAGCAATAGCTCCAACTATAACGCCCAAAGCAGCTATTAAAGTAATAATATTGATCGCATTATTACTGCTTTTAGTAAATAAATATCGTTTTGCTATATATAATGGAAAACTCAACTTATTTTCTTTTTCTTTTTGAAATTATCTCAGGATTTTTAATCGGATTTTCTACATCACCACGTAATGATGATTCGATATCTTCAATATAATCTAAAGAATCATCTAAATAAAAAGTAAGTTCAGGCATACGACGTAGCTGATTTCTAGTCCGTTGTGCCAACTCATGCCTAATCAACGAGGTATTTGATTGTATTCCCTCAATTAATTTATTTTTTTTATCTGTCGGAAAAATACTCAAATATACTTTTGCAACCGATAAATCTGCAGTAACATTAACTTTTGTAACCGATATGATTACACCTTTCATTCCTTCTTGCGCTGCATGTTGTAACACATCAACTAAATCTTTTTGTAGAACTCCGGCTATCTTTTTCTGTCTATTCGTTTCCATTTTGCAAAAATAAGGTTTAAAACTATTATAAATTCTATATTTTTGAGGATAATTTAGAATTTCGCTTTCGCGGAATAAAACTTTGATAAAATTCTAAATGAAAAAAATTGAACATATAGGTATTGCTGTTAAAGATTTAGAGAAATCAAATCTTCTTTTTAAGCAACTTTTAGGTAAACCTCATTATAAAATTGAAGATGTAGCTTCTGAAGGTGTCAAAACATCATTTTTCAAATCTGGTCCTAACAAAATTGAATTATTAGAAGCCACAAATCCTGAAAGCCCAATTGCTAAATTTATAGAAAAAAGAGGAGAAGGTATACATCATATAGCCTTTGCTGTTGATGATATTGAAGCCGAAATAAAACGCCTTAAAAAAGAAGGTTTTGCTGTTATAAATAAAACACCGAAAAAGGGAGCAGATAATAAATTAGTAGCGTTTTTGCATCCAAAATCTACCAATGGTGTTTTAATTGAATTGTGTCAAGAAATAGTAAAAGAATAAAGAAAATAGATAAAAGATAAAAGACTTAAAATTCAATACGAAGTTTGTATATTGCAACATTCTATTTTTAATCATAAATCAATAATTGTAAACCTTAAATGAGTACTTCTTTTGAAAAATATCAAAAAAGACGTTTACAATCTTCATACATATCTGTAATACTAAGTATAGGCTTTGTCCTTTTTTTACTTGGATTGTTTGGGTTATTAGTATTAAACACTAAAAAAGTTTCTGATTATTTTAAAGAACAAGCTTCAATAACTATTTTTTTAAAAGATGATATTGGTAAACAAGCTGTAAAAAATTTACAGACTGTTTTAAAAAGTGAAGATTATACTAAATCAATAACCTACGTTTCAAAAGAAGAAGCTGCCGAAATTGCGAAGAAAGAAAATGGTGAAGATTTTATGGATTTTTTAGGCTATAATCCACTTAAAAATTCCATTGACCTGTACCTGAAAGCAGAATTTGTTTCACCAGAAAAAATGAGTGAAATAGAGTCACAATTGATAAAAAAAGAAGCCGTTTTTGAAATATCTTATGACAAATCACTAATTGCATTATTAACTAAAAATGTAAAACGAATCAGCCTTTGGGTATTAATCTTCAGTGGTGTTTTTGCCTTTATAGCTATGTTATTAATTAATAACTCTATCCGGTTATCAGTATACTCTAAACGTTTTACAATAAAAACCATGCAAATGGTAGGTGCAACTAAGCGTTTTATTAGAAGACCTTTTGTGCTCAATAGTATTAAACTAGGTGCTATTGGTTCACTACTAGCTGTCTTAGCATTAGCCGTAGCAATATATTATATGAATGATAATTTTCCTGAATTTGGCTTTTTAGAAAACACAACCCCTTTAGCTATTCTTTTTGGTGGTGTTTTTTTATTAGGAATCATTATTTCCTTGTTAAGCGCCTTTTTCGCAACCCAGCGTTTTTTAAATTTACGAACCGATCAATTGTATTACTAATATGTCTAATAAAAAATCTAATCTCTCTAACGTCAAGAAACCTAAAGTTGAATTTTTATTCGGTAAACGAAATTATATAATTATGATTGTAGGCTTACTTGTCATCGCCTTGGGTTTTATATTAATGGCAGGTGGCGGTAGTGATGACCCTGCTGTTTTTAACGAAGAAATTTATAATTTTAGAAGAATTCGCCTTGCACCCACACTAGTTCTTATAGGTTTTGCTATAGAGATCTATGCTATTTTAGTCAATTCTAAAAAATAAAAATGAGCTATTTAGAAGCTATTATTTTAGGGTTAATTCAAGGATTAACCGAGTTTTTACCTGTATCATCTAGTGGTCATTTAGAATTAGTAAAAGCTATTTTTGGAGACAATTCTTTACCCGAAGAAAGTTTAACTTTTACTGTAATCTTACATTTTGCTACAGCTTTGAGTACACTTGTTGTTTTTAGAAAAGAAGTCTTTGAAATTATAAAAGGAATCTTTCAATTTAAATGGAATGATGAAATGATATTTTCTCTAAAAATTATTATTTCTATGATTCCGGCTGTAATTATAGGTTTACTTTTTGAAAAACAATTAGAAGCCTTTTTTGGAGGTAGAATTTTACTGGTAGGTTGTATGTTATTAGTTACTGCAATTTTATTGTTGTTGGCTGATCGAGCCAAAAACACTACTAAAAATATCTCTTACACTAATGCGCTTATCATAGGAATTTCTCAGGCTGTAGCTATGCTACCTGGAATTTCACGTTCACGAGCAACAATTTCTACATCTGTTTTATTAGGTGTTGACCGTACAAAAGCCGCTAGATTTTCTTTTTTAATGGTAGTGCCCTTAATTTTAGGGAAAGTTGCCAAAGACATTATTGGAGGAGATATTAATTTTGAAAGCTCACAAATAGGTATTATGGGGGTTGGTTTTGTAGCAGCATTTATTTCTGGATTGTTTGCTTGTAGTTGGATGATAACATTGGTTAAAAAAAGTAAATTGTCATATTTTGCAATCTATTGTACCGTTATTGGTTTGATAGCTATTGGTTATGCTTTATTAAATAATTAGATACTGGAATTTATTCAGCACAAATGACCGCAGAAGATTTTAAAAACGGACAAATTCTATTAATTGATAAACCCTTAAGATGGACTTCTTTTCAGGTTGTAAATAAACTACGCTGGCATATTAGAAAAACCTTCGACATCAAAAAAATAAAAGTAGGTCACGCAGGTACATTAGATCCTTTAGCAACAGGTTTACTTATTATTTGCACGGGTAAATTTACTAAAAAAATAGAAGAGTTTCAAGCTCAAATAAAAGAGTATACTGGCACATTCACTCTAGGGGCTACAACCCCTTCATATGATTTGGAAACTGAAATAGACCAACATTTTACTATTGAACATATAACCGAACAATTAATAAAAGAAACTACTTTTCAATTTATTGGAGAAATCGATCAAAAACCTCCAATTTTTTCAGCTATAAAAAAAGATGGAAAACGTTTATATGAACTTGCCAGAGCAGGAGAAACTACTGAGATAAAGTCACGGAAAATCATAATTAATACGTTTGATATTACCAGTATAAATCTCCCAAAAATTGAATTCAGGGTAGTTTGCAGTAAAGGTACTTATATACGATCGCTTGCTTATGATTTTGGGAAAGCCTTAAATTCAGGTGCACATTTATCCAGTTTAAGGCGTACAAAAATTGGAAACTTTTCTGTTAATAATGCGTCTACTATTGAAGATTTTTTAAACACAAGTAGTAGTAACACTTAATAGGCCTAAAACATCTTGTTCAATATTAACCCCTTTATTTGTATTATACCAGACTTGTAACTCTTTTTTAAAATCGGCATCAAGTGTGCCAAATCTTTCTTTATGCTGTTTAACCATTTTTGTTGCTTCTGAAGGTCGTGGGCCCCAAGAACCAACAATTTCATTAGTTTCTATATCTACAGCAATTAACTTCGGTATTGATTTATTTCCATTTGTTAAAAACTTATCCATTAAGGCTTCATTTTCATCACGCAATACAATTTTCAATTGAATATTGTTAGAAATTTCAGCTATTTTATTTATAACAGGTAAGGAATGAGCCGCATCACCACACCAACTTTCGGTTAATACAATCCAGCTATAATTTTTAGTTGAATTACCTAATATTTCTATTGAATTTTCTGATAGTTTGAACGTTTTATCCAACCGCTTCATCCTACTATGGTTCAACTTACTATAGTTTAATAAATCATCTGTTTGATTTTCACCTGTAGATTTTCCATCTGCTAATAAATCAGCTACCAGCTTTCTATATTCTGTATAAGATATTGATCTTTTTAAGCTATTATTAATTATGTCTTTCATCTATTAAAATTGATATTTATCAATATTAGACATCCTAAAAACATAACCTTACAAAAACTGTTAATTAGCAAAATATTCTAAACCTGAGTTCGACCTAATATTTCTCTTTCAAGTTTACTATCATCACCTTAGTCATTTTTTCCAAATCAAATGAATGTTTCCAATTCCAGTCATCTTTGGCTTGGGTATCATCAATACTTTGAGGCCAACTATCAGCAATTTCCTGTCTAAAGTCTGGTGAGTATTCAATTTTAAAATCTGGTAAATGTTTTTGTATAGCCGTAGTAATTTCTTTAGGTGTAAAATTGATAGCAGCAATATTATATGAAAAGAAATTGTCAGGCAAATTGGTTTTCATAATAGCTATGGTTGCTTTTATAGCATCATCCATATACATCATTGGTAGTCTGGTATTTTCTGCTAAAAAACAATTATAAAAATTATCCGTTATTGCTTTATGGTAAATTTCAACAGCATAATCTGTTGTGCCCCCACCGGGATTTGTTTTCCAGCTTATAATACCTGGATAACGAATGCTTCTTACATCTACATTGTATTTGTTTTTATAATATGCACACCAACGCTCACCTGCCAACTTACTGATTCCATAAACAGTTATTGGCTCCATTATGGTTTCTTGAGGTGTATTCTCATTTGGAGTAGTTGTACCAAAAACAGCAATTGAACTTGGCCAAAATATTTTTTTTATCAAGCCTTCTTTTGCTAAATCTAATATATGAAGTAAAGAATTCATATTTAAATCCCATGCTTTTTGAGGGTGTTTCTCTGCTGTTACTGATAACATTGCAGCCATTAAATATACTTCAGAAACTGAATGTTTTTTAATAACTTCTACTATTCCTTCTCTATTAGTGGCATCTAATATTTCAAACGGTCCATTTTCCATCAATTCAACATTGCCTTCCCTAATATCAGAAGCTATTATAGCTGTATTCCCTAAAATTTCACGTAATTTTAAAGTAAGCTCTGTGCCTATTTGACCACAAGCACCCAAAATAAGTATCGTATCACTCATTAAAAAAAATAAAATGGTGAGCAAATATAAAAAATAATAGTACAAATAATTACAAATCTTTATTTATTACTTTTGCTAAAATATTATAATTAATATATAAAATGTCATATAGTAAACTTCTATATTTTTTAGTCTTAATGATTAGTATTATTTCATGTAAAAAGGACGAATCTGATCAAGTAAAAAAAGATACAGTTGTAATAGATTCAATTAATTTAGAAAATCAAAAAGATATTAGAAGTATTGGTGAAATTTTATTACCTGCGTCTATGAAAAAAGTCGAAAATTGGAAGGAATATCAACAGTTAGATGAATTGTTAACGGGTTTTTATAGTATCTCGTCAAATGAAGCTTTAAATTTATCAAAGGAACTGTCAACCTCTACTCAACAATTAAAAGATTCTGTAAAAATTGAAAGATTCAAACAACCAGACATAAGTATTAGAATTAATGTGTTACATAATAATGCATTACGATTGGATGATATCGCTTCAATACCAACTATTAACCCTCTAGAAGTTAAAACTGAAATTCAAAATATTTTAGATGCTTTTTCGGCGTTGAATTCAAAAATCAATAATATAACAAATCAAGAAAAGCTTGAAGCAGAAGTGAAAACTATTGAAAACGAATAATTTAACTAAAAATACAGCTAGTATAATTAGGTTTTTTACTAAATTAGCTTCCTCTTAATCTTAAAAAAAACTTATGTATAAAAAATTACTTATTTTACCAATACTACTTTCCTCTTTAAGTATATTATTTGCACAACAATTACCATTAGATATATCAAATGAGACTACAATAAATAAGAATACTAACTTAACTTTTAAGGAAATTTCTGAAAATTACGAAAGATATTTTTCAACTAAAGACATCGATAAAAAAGGGAGTGGTTATAAACCATTTAAAAGATGGGAATACCATTGGAGTCAATATTTACAGGAAGATGGCACTATAGCCCCTGCTGAACATTTATGGAAAGCTTGGGAACAAAAACAAAAAATGGCAAAATCAGCCAAGGTTGTTAGTAATTGGATTTCACAAGGCCCTTACTCTCAGTCTAGTAAAAGTGGGCAAGGTAGGGTCAATACTGTTATTGTAGATCCTAATAATATAAATACAATTTATGTAGGGGCTCCAGCCGGTGGTATATGGAAATCTATTGACGCTGGTGTAAATTGGACGCCTTTAACGGATCACCTTCCTCAGATAGGTGTTTCCGGTATTGCTGTTGACCCTAACAATTCTCAAATTATTTATATTTCTACAGGTGATGATGATGCCGGAGATTCTTATTCTATAGGTGTGCTAAAATCGATTGATGGAGGTACTACATGGAATCAAACTGGTAATATAGCCGGAAATCCTATTTCAAGTAATGAAATTGTTATTGATCCTTCTAATTCTAATACCATTTGGGTAGCTACCGGTAGTGGTTTATTTCAATCAACTGATGCCGGAACTACATGGGTTAGTAAATTATCAGGACATGTTAGAGATTTTAAATTAAAACCTGGAGACCCTACCACTGTTTATGCTGTTACCAGTAACCGCTTTTTTGTTTCTACTAGTGGAGGAGCTTTTACAGTTACTACTACTGGTTTACCTATTTTTGCTAGTATAGGGAGATTACGCGTTGAAGTTACTCCTGTTGCTCCTGATAATGTATATGTGTTAGCGGCTAGAACTAATTGGGCCTTTGAAGGTGTTTATAAATCAGAGAATGGTGGTAATAGTTTCACAAAAACAATAGAAACATCAGATATTTTTGGTGGAAGTACTCAGGCATGGTATGATTTAGCGTTTAGCGTTTCACCAACTGATAAAGAAACAATGTTTGTAGGAGTTTTAGATATATGGAAATCAACAGATGAAGGTGATGATTTTGTTAAAATAAATGATTGGAGAACTGTTAATTCTAGCTTTACGCATGCTGATATTCATTTTATGAGATACTATAATGGTGTTTTATTTGCTGGAACAGATGGAGGTGTTTATAAATCGACTGATAATGGAAATACTTTTACTGATTTAACAGAAGATATGTCTATTAGTCAATTTTATAAAATAACTGTTTCTAGACAAACTTCTAGTAAATTAGCAGGTGGTTTACAAGACAATGGTGGTTTTTCATTAACTAGTAATAATTGGCATAATTACCACGGAGGTGATGGTATGGATTCTGCTTCTGACCCAAATGATGAAAATACATTTTATGGTTTTACACAATTTGGTGGTTTTTTAACAGTTACTAATGATGGTGGTGTTACTAGTACTGGTGTTGCAAATTCTCCTGTGCAAGGAAATTGGGTTACACCCCTAGTATCTAATAAAGCTAGTGAATTATATGCAGGTTATAATCAATTGTATAAATTAGAAGGTAGTTGGTCTCAAGTATCAACTCATGGCTTTGGAGGCAATTTGGAAGTAATAGAAATTGACCCTAGTGATCCAAATAATATCTTTGTATCAAGGGGACGTAATCTTTATAAAAGTACGGATAAAGGTGTAACATTTACAACCATTTCAATTGTACAAACAGGTTTTACCGGTACCAATATTAGTTCAATAGAAATACATAATACTGATAGTAATATTATTTGGGTAACTACAGGAGGTTCTAACCCTCAGTTCCCTGGTAGTGGAAGTACTGGAGGTGGTGTCTTCAAATCAACAGATGGCGGACAAAGTTTTACAAATATTACTGATAATTTACCTAATGAATCTAAATTTGTTATTAGACATCATATAGGTAGCCCAAATAACTCTATTTATGTTGGCACAGCATTAGGTGTATATTATAGAGATGATGTAACAAACACATGGGAAACCTTTTCTACAAATCTTCCTAATGTTGCAATTACCGATTTAGAAATTAATCCTTATGATACAACTATTACTGCTTCTACTTATGGTAGGAGTGTTTGGCAATCATCCATACCCTCATTTGCATTTACTGATTTAGACTTAGCAAAAATTAATTATCCAGATAATAATGATGTTTCTTGTGGGAGTATATCTCCTTCCTTAAATGTTTTAAATAATGGTTTAAATACAATTACTTCGTTTACAGTTAATTATAATATTGACGGCGGGGCAAATCAAGTTTTTAACTGGACAGGATCATTGGTCTCTAACACTTCAACAATAGTAAATTTACCAGCTGTTTCGTCTTTAACAGAAGGTCAACATACTTTGAGTTCTGATATCGTTCTAGCAAATGATTTAAACCAATTTAACAATGCATCTACAAGTACTTTTTCAATCAATCAAAGTGGTGCAGGTCAATATGTAAATACTTTTGGTGATACAAATCCAGATGTTTGGTTAACAAACGAATTATGGCAAATTGGCACCCCAACAACAACTAATTTTAATAATGTCGTTTCGTCTGGTTATGTTACAAATCCTTCAGGGAATTATTCTGATAATACTGTAGCCTATTTATACTCGCCTTGTTATAACCTGGCAATACTTGAAAACCCTGTTCTAAAATTCAATATGGTTTTTGATATAGAAATAAATTGGGACGTACTGTATATGGAATATAGTTTAGACGGTGCTACATGGCAAGTTTTGGGTACTGCTGCCGATCCAAATTGGTATAATAGTAGTTTTATTGATCCGAATAGAGTTTTAACCATTGGTAAACAATGGACAGGTACAGATACAACATTAAAAGAATATAGTTATAATTTGGCAGCCTTTACTAATGAACCTATAATGATCTTTAGATTTAAATTTGCTTCCGATCAAAACCTTAACCAAGAAGGGGTTGTTATTGACGATTTTGTTATTGACGCAACCGCCGTATTAGCTGTTAATGATTTTGATAAAGATGCCTTTTCAATATATCCTAATCCATCCTCTGATATATTTAATATTCGTAGGATAAATGGCAATGGTGAAGAAATGAAACTTCAGGTATTTGATGTAACGGGAAAACTAATCCGTAATCATGATAATATCACAGATAACAACTATAAATTAGATTTGATAGGGGTTGCTAAAGGTGTATATTTTATGAGAATTAGTATTGATAATAAACAATTGGTTAAAAAATTAATTTTAAATTAAACCAACGATTTTTTATAAAAATAGAAGAGCTATTAATTTAATTAGTGGCTCTTTTTTATTTGTTAGGTATCAGCTCCATTGTTTTATCATAAACCAACGCCGACTCCCAACCTCGATACAGTAAATAATCAGTCAATTTTTTTCGTTTTTTATAGACATTGGTTTCTTTAATATTTGAGTATTTTTTTTGAGCTAATTCGTTAAATGTTCTATAATAATCTTCTTCCTCAATTTCTTGTAAAGCAGACTTTATATTGTATTCAGTGATATTTCTAAATTTTAGTTCTCTAACAATACGTTGCTTTCCCCATTTTTTAATATTGAATTTCCCTCGTGCGTAGGCTTTTGAAAATCGTTCTTCATTTAAAAAATCATGCTCTAATAGATGCAATATTATCAAGTCTCTTGCTTCTATGATTAAATTCATTTCATTCAATTTACGTTCAACCTCTTGATGACATCGCTCTTGATATGAACAATATTTTTCCATTCGTTTTTTGGCTTCTTCAACTGTATAGAACTTTTTTATAATCATTTTTTCTAATAACCCGAGTTCTACCTAATTTATAATTCGGGTTTGATCAAAAATACTAATTTTGCTGAATTTTAATCAAAAAAAAACCAGCAACTTAATGTTACTGGTTTTATATGATATAATACTACCTTATTTCTTTATCATTAGAATCAAAAAAATGATATTCTAAATATTGGTAAGCATCTCTAGGTATAACTTTAATCCACTTTTTGTATTTGAAAAACCATTTGTTTTGAATTGATGGTAATCCTTGTTTTATATAGGATGCCACAAACGGATGTACATGTAATGTAATTCCTTTTGCAGATTTACCAACAATTATTTCTAATTGGTTTTCAATCTTTTCTACCAAAATTATTGGTGCCTCTACCTCACCATTTTTATTCGGGTTTTCTTCTTTAGTTTTTATAACCACTTCTGGTCTGACACGCTGCCTAGTAATTTGAACCAATCCAAACTTACTTGGTGGTAGTACTTTGTGTTTTGTTCTATTTGATTTCATTTCATTTCTTAAATGCTCATAGAGTTTATGTCTATGGTCAGCTAAATGCATATCAATAAAATCAACAACAATAATTCCACCCATGTCTCTTAATTGTAATTGACGAGCTATTTCAGAAGCCGCAATTAAATTTACTTCCAACGCCGTATCTGCTTGCGAGTTTGCTTTATTTGAACGATTTCCACTATTTACATCAATTACATGTAACGCTTCTGTATGTTCAATAACTAAATAAGCACCTTTTGACATAGATACTGTACGCCCAAATGCTGTTTTAATTTGTCTTTCAATACTATATCTTTCAAAAATTGGTACTTTAGACCGATACAGCTTCACAATTGACTCTTTATCAGGAGCAATACGTTGCATATATTCTTTAAGCTCCTTATATAAAACTTCGTCATTAGTAACTATACTAGAAAATGAATCATCAAGTACATCTCTAAGTATAGATGAAGCTCTATTTAACTCTGACAATACTTTTATTGGTGCCTTTGCTTTGGGTAATTGTTTACACATATCTACCCATCGCTGTAAAGAATTTTGTAAATCTTTATCTAAGTCAGCTACTTTAATTCCTTCAGCAACTGTTCTTAGAATAACTCCAAAACCTTTAGGCTTGATACTTTTTACAAGTCGTTTTAGTCTTTCTTTTTCTTTTCTATTTGATATCTTTTGAGATACCGATATTCTATCAGAAAAAGGAACTAATACCAAATGCCTTCCGGCAATTGAAAGTTCTGAACTTATTCTAGGGCCCTTTGTAGAGATAGGCTCTTTAACAACTTGAACTAATAAATTTTGACCCGATTTTATAACCTGGTCAATACTTCCATTTTTATTAATATCTTTTTCAAAATGGAAATTTTTTAAAGTGTATTCTTTAAGTTTACCTGTACTTACTAACTTAGTGAATTTAGATAAAGATAACAATTGTGGTCCTAAGTCATGATAATGTAAAAAAGCATCTTTTTCGCTTCCAACATTAACAAATGATGCATTTAAGCCTGATAATGTTTTTTTAATTTTGGCTAAAAATATATCGCCAACATTAAAATTGTTATCATTTGTTTCTTTATGTAATTCAATAAGTCTACCATTTTTTAATAAGGCAAAATCTATATCAGAGGAACTTGATCTAATAATTAATTCGGTTTTCACTCTGTTATATGTTTTATACCCACATTAAATTACTATATAATGTAGATGGATTAAAAAATAATTTACAGGTTAAATTGTAACCTGACGAAATTTGCACGACACAAATTTCTTTTTTCAATGAACGATAAATATCATAAAAAGAAAAAATAGCCTAGGCTATTTTTTCTTTTTATGCCTGTTTTGTCTACTTCTTTTTTTACGCTTATGAGTAGAAATTTTACTGCGTTTTCTCTTTTTACCACTTGGCATAGTTTAACGTTTTTATGAATAATTTATTTTACAGGAACATTCTTTTTTACACCTTCAGAAAATACCTTTGCAGGTTTAAATGAAGGAATATTATGCGCTGGGATTTTAATTGTAGTGTTTTTCGAAATATTTCTACCTGTTTTTTCAGCTCTAGTTTTAATAATAAAGCTTCCAAAACCTCTTAAATATACATTTTTATCACCCTCTAAAGCTCCTTTTACTTCTTTCATAAAATCTTCTACTACTCTCAATACATCTGCCTTTTCGATTCCAGATTTTTCTGAAATATTGGCTACTATCTCTGCTTTTGTCATTCTATTTATTTAATTTATTATTGTTAATTGTATGATTTTAGGGTGGCAAATATAAGACAATTTATCAATTTCAAAAAGCTAAATCGTTAAAATTTAATAAGATAAAAGCAGTATTTTTGCAAAACTATTTAATTGAATGAAATTTTCTAACACATTAATATACTGGTACTTACAAAATAAAAGAGATTTGCCTTGGCGAAAAACCAAAAACGCCTACCATATTTGGTTGTCTGAAATAATATTACAACAGACTAGAGTAAATCAAGGACTTGGATATTATAACGTTTTTGTAGCTACATTTCCTACTGTTTATGACTTAGCTAAAGCTGATGAAGAGACGGTTTTAAAACTATGGCAAGGTTTAGGTTATTACTCCCGAGCTAGAAATTTACATTACTCGGCTAAGTATATTGTTAACGAGCTTAAAGGAAAATTTCCTGAAAATTATACAGATCTAATAAAACTTAAAGGTGTTGGAGATTATACTGCCTCTGCAATTGCCTCAATTTGTTATGATGAACCTACTGCTGTAGTAGATGGTAATGTATATCGAGTTTTAGCACGTTATTTCGGCATAGACATAACTGTTAATTCTACACAAGGAATCAAATACTTCAAACAATTAGCACAACAATTAATTGATAAAAAACAACCAGGAAATTTTAATCAAGCTATCATGGAGTTTGGCGCCATACAATGTAAGCCCCAAAACCCTGTTTGCACTATTTGCCTTCTAAATTCAGGGTGTGTTGCCTTTGAGAAAGGAATTGTAAATATACTTCCTATTAAAGTAAAAAAGGTTACAATAAAAAAAAGGTATTTTAATTACCTGATTATTACAAATCAAGAAAATAAAACCATTTTACAACAACGTAAAAATAAGGGTATTTGGCAAAATTTATATGAATTTCCGTTAATAGAAACTTCAAAAGAAATTCATTTAGAAGAATTAATTGCTTCAACCGATTTTCATCAGATTATTAAAGATAATCCTCATACAATTTCACTTTTTAACAAAACTCAAACTGTCCATAAATTAACACACCAACATTTATATACTAAGTTTTGGATTATTTCAACAAATCAAGAAATAACAAATGGAATTTCATGGAACGCTTTTGAAAAATTTCCCGTACCTACACTCCTATATAATTTTGTAGAAAAATTTAAAACTAAGGCGTAGTTTTTTTCATTATCTTTGAATTATAATTTATAATAAAATGGCAGGTACACTAAATAAAGTAATGCTAATAGGGCATCTTGGTGATGAAGTAAAAATGCATTATTTTGAAGGAGGGAATTCTATTGGGCGTTTTCCAATAGCTACAAACGAAAGTTATACCAATCGTCAAACAAATGAAAAGGTAACTACAACCGAATGGCACAATATTGTTGTTCGTAATAAACTAGCTGAAATTTGCGAAAAATATCTTAGCAAAGGTGATAAGGTATACTTAGAGGGGAGAATTAAAACCCGTCAATGGGAAGGTCAAGATGGTAGTAAAAAATACACCACCGAAATTCATGTAGTAGACATGACTTTTTTAACGACTAAAAAGGATATTTCTTCAGGTAAAAATGTACAACCCTCTCAAAAAAGTGATACAACAACATCTATTTCTAAGTCTGAAGAACCTCCTCAAGAACAAAATGATGATTTACCATTTTAAGTTTAACTAAAGTAAATATAATTGGATCCAGAACCCGCGAGTTTATTTTTAATAGCTTTCACTTTAAATTGGCCAATAGTTTTCGGCGTTGTAACTCTTTTGATATTACTAATTATTTCTGCCTTAATTTCAGGTTCTGAAGTAGCTTTCTTTTCATTATCTAAAACTGACTTAGATAGTTCAGTAAATAAATCTAAAAAAAAACAATCGGTTATCAGTTTACTTGAAAATCCGAAAAAGTTATTAGCTACTATTTTAATAGTTAATAATTTCGTTAATATTTTAATAGTTTTATTATTTGCCTATTTGGGATCATTCTTTTTTAGTAATATCCCGTCTACTACATTCCGTTTTGTTCTAGAAGTTATTTTAGTCACTTTCTTAATATTACTTTTTGGAGAAGTATTACCAAAGATATATGCGAACAGAAATGCCCTTAAATTTGCTGCCTTTATGGTATTGCCTCTTAAAATTTTAAATACATTTCTTTCGTTTTTAAGCATTCCGTTAATGAATTTAACTTCGATTGTTGAAAAAAGATTGGGTAAAAAAAATTCAGAATTTTCTGTAGAAACATTATCTCAAGCCTTAGAATTAACTTCTGAAGAAGCTACCACCAAAGAAGAACAAAAAATTCTAGAAGGTATTGTTACTTTTGGTAATACCGAAACAGTTCAGATAATGTGCCCTAGAACAGATGTTTTTGCCTTGGCAGATGATGAAAATTTTGCAGAAGTAATTAAAAAAATAATTAAAAAAGGACATTCAAGAATACCTGTTTATCATGAAAATATTGATAAAGTTATAGGTATTTTATATACTAAAGATCTACTAACACACCTTAATGAAAAAACCTTTCAATGGAAAAAATTATTGAGAGATCCTTTTTTTGTGCCTGAAAATAAAAAATTAGATGATCTTTTAAAAGAATTTCAAGAAATGAAAAATCACTTAGCCATTGTTGTAGATGAATACGGCGGAACCTCGGGCATCATAACCCTTGAAGATGTAATAGAAGAAATTGTTGGTGATATAAGTGATGAATTTGATGATGATGATTTAGCATATTCTAAAATAGATGATAATAATTATGTTTTTGAGGGCAAAATAGTACTTAAAGATTTTTATAAAGTCTTAAATATTGACGAATCAATTTTTGAAGAACGCAAAGGTGAATTTGAAACCTTAGCGGGATTTATTTTAGAAATCAATGAAAAATTTCCAAAAAGGAATGATATTATTTTTTTTAATGATTATTCTTTTAAAATTGAAGTATTAGATAAAAAACGTATCAAACAAATTAAAGTAA
>CAZHYX010000002.1:0-33797 GCA_964536675.1 uncultured Flavobacteriaceae bacterium | reverse complement strand
TTCTACACCAAATTGGTCAAAACTAAAGATGTTCCAAATATAGCCTTGTACAAAAGTTTTATGCTCATACATAACGATAAGAGAACCTAAGTTTTGGGCAGTTAAATTATCAATAAGCAAAGTATTTGAAGGTTTATTACCCTGAAAAATCTTAAAAGGTAATAATTGTTCAATCTTATCTTGATTGTTAGCCACCTTTAACTCTAAATGGACTTCTTCCTTTGTTTTGCCTAAGTATAATGCTTCTGCTTGAGCGTAAAAATTAGCCATTAATTTATCATGATGCTCTTTATTACCGTAAAGTGAGTTTGAAAATCCTATAAAATCAACGGGAATTAACTTAGTGCCTTGATGTACCAATTGCATAAAAGCGTGTTGTACATTAGTACCTGTATTGCCCCAGATAATATTACCTGTTTGATAATCAATTGTATTGCCATCTCTATCGATAGATTTACCATTACTTTCCATTGAAAGCTGCTGTAAATAAGGTACGAACTGTGTTAAATACTGTGAAAAGGGAATGACAACTTCAGATTCAATCTCAAAAAAATTGGTATACCAAATACTTATCAATGCTAATACAACTGGAATATTTTGTTGGAATGGTACTGTTTTAAAATGTTTATCCATTTCATACCCTCCAGTTAACAATTTATTAAAGTTATCGTAACCCAAGGCTAAGCTAATAGATAAACCTACAGCGCTCCATAATGAATAACGTCCACCAACCCAATCCCACATTGTAAAAATATTTTCTTGAGCGATTCCAAAATCTGATACCTTTTCTAAATTGGTAGAAACTGCCACAAAATTGTGTTTGATATCAGATTCTTTAGTCTTAAACTCTGTAGACAAAAACCATTTTTTAACCGTCTCAGCATTTGTCAAGGTTTCTTGCGTGGTAAAAGTTTTTGAAACAATAACAAAAAGTGTGGTTTCTGGGTTTAGGTCTTTTAAGGTTTCCGTAACATGATCTCCATCAATATTCGATATAAAATGTGTTTTTAGATGGTTTTTATAATATTGTAAAGAATCAACTACCATTCTTGGTCCTAAATCAGAACCGCCAATACCAATATTAACGACATCTGTAAATACTTTTCCTGAATATCCTTTAACCCTTCCTGCAATAACATTGTTAGAAAATGTTTTCATTTTTTGAAGTGAAACCTCTATTTCTGGCATTACATTTTTACCATTTACCAATACTGCATTACCAGATTTATTCCGTAAAGCGGTATGTAAAACAGCTCTATTTTCAGTAGTATTTATAATATCACCAGAAAACATTTTTTTTATGCCATCATTCAAATCAACTTCATTTGCTAATTCAACTAATAGACTTAAAACTTCATCATTTATTCTATTTTTCGAAAAATCTAGCGTAAAATCATTAAATTTTAGAGTGTATTTCTCTTCCCTCTTTTTGTCATTTAAAAACATTTTTTTCATATCAACATCCTTTACAACTTGATATGTTTCTTGAAGTTTTTTCCAAGCAATAGTTTTTGTCGGATTTTGATTTTTTAATGGCATAAGGTTATTAATAAGTAAATGCTTCGGTTTCACGCAAAGGTCGCAAAGTTTTTCGCAAAAATAGAAAAGGTTGTAAGAAATTAAATCTTTGTATGGAAAAAAATATACTCAAATGAGTAATTCTGAAGTTTCGCCTCTACTTCGACTGCGCCAAGCCTAAACTGCTCAACCTGATAAAATAGTATTTATTTTATAGGTGTTTGATCTAATTGTTCTTTCAATGGTGCAATAAAACTCAAATAACCTTCTTTTAAAGATTCTTCAATGGGTTTAGCGGCTGGCAATTTTTGTCTCAATGGATCAACCTGTTGTCCGTGTTTCCAAAAACGATAGCATACATGTGGACCAGATGTACTTCCCGTCATTCCTACTGTGCCAATTACATCACCTTGTTTTACAAAATCGCCTACTTTAACTAGGCGTTTTCGCATGTGTAAATACTGTGTTGAATATGTTGAATTGTGCTTCACTTTTACATAGTTACCATTCCCACCTCTATAGCGTGATTCAACAACGGTTCCGTTGGCAGTAGTCATAATAGGCGTGCCTACTGCCGCTGCAAAATCAGTACCTCTATGTGGTTTTACTCGCCCATAGTATCTAATATATCTTTTTAGATTGTATCTAGATGATATTCTACTATATTTTAATGGTGCTTTTAAAAACTGCTTTCGTAAAGTATTTGCTTTTTCATCGTAATAATCAGCTATATTTTTTGTTGAATCAGTCACAAAACTAAAGGAATAAAAGGGCATTTTTTTATGTTCAAAATAAGCTGCTTTCACTTTTCCGATACCAACATAAGTTGTGTCATCAATAAATTTTTCTTCATAAATAACTTTGAAATTGTCATTCTTTTGAAGATGGAAGAAATCTATCGCCCAAGCATAAATATCAGACATTTCATTCACCAAAGCATAATCTAAGCCTTGCTCATCCATTGCTTCAGAAAGTGATGATTTAATAGTTCCACTAGCTATTTTAGTAACCGTTTTTATTTTCTTTTGATACTTCTGCGCTTGAATAGAATCGGTAAAGTCTATAACTACATATTCCGTTTTACTTGGTTGGTAAATAAAAATTTGTGCTTTTTCGGTTGAATCATTTTTGGCTAGAACAGTGTAGGGTTTTCCTGCTCTTAATCTACGTACATCAAACGAATCTTTTGACGACTGAACAATTTTATGAATTTCAGGAAAATCAACATGATTTCTATATAGAATTTCACCAAAATTTTCATTTTTTCTAATGGTGTCTTCAATAACTTTATAATTATTAAAAGTATAGCCAAATTTTTGAATGATTTTTGGAAGTACTATTTTTTCTTCAATAGTTTCTTGTTTTTCAGGAATCTCTTCTTTACAGGAAAATAACAATAGTAAAAATACTAGTAAAAGGGGGGTCTTCATGTAATCTATTCACATTTTTAAATGATGGAACAAATCTACTATTTTAAATGATACTGTTAAATATATGTTTTGTTAAAAGTTTTTAGTCATAATTATTAAGATAAAAGGATGGGCTCTATTCAACGGAATTAGTTCAATTAATTATTTTGAGTACTCTGTCTTTAGTGGGTTTTTAATCTTCAGACTTTGGAAGTGTTGTTCGACTAAAAAATTATAGGAAACGGATTTGCCAAACCTTTATAAGCATCTAAATCAGCTCTTAACGATCCAACTGTAAGCGACGCTTTTATACGTAACGGTATTTTGTTCTCATCATCACTTATCCAAACCGTAAGGCCTTCGTCTTCTTTAAAAACACGCCCTTTTTGAACAATAGGTCTAAATTTAACTGCTGCTACTTTTCCAAACTTAGTACGAATTGTCTCTCTACCCAACAAGCGTAATTTGAATTTATAATTAGTTTCGTCAAAAAACATAGTTAGCGTCGTTTCTTCACCATCTTTCATCTTACTTATATCTTGACTCCTTAAATAATATAAGGTTGAAACCAAATCTTGTACATTATTATGTATTGTGTATTGTTTTTCGGTTTTGTGTTTGTAATCTTTAACAGTGGCTTTTTTTGAAGTCTGATCAAATAGTATTTCCTTATTTTTTTTATAACCTCCTTCATTAATTTTTCTGATAAATCGATAGGGTTGCAACGTTTCTTTATAAAAATACGATTGATAGTTGTCTTTCACTTTAAAAAACCAACTTATAACACCCGTGGTTTTTCCAATACCAGTAACATGAAAAACTTCATTGCCATTATTGGTGGTTTCTTTAACAGTCATTGTAGCATTACCTGCATTTAAAAAATTACTATAGCTTATTCTAAATTTAAGCCATTCACCTTTTTTAAAAGCCTTTGTCTTGGTTTGCGCATTTGCTATTGTCATTGCAAATAGTAGTAAAAAGAGTATATATTTTTTCATGTTTGATCTTATCTAGAACTGAAAATGCAATTACCGTTCCAAAAATATAAGTGTCTATTATATTAATACGTAAGAATCAGGTTAATATTTTATATGAAGTTAAGTTTGTAATTCCCCAATTCTCTAATTCTTCTTCACTCCACAGTTCTGGGAAAAATATACGCTTTTGATATTTCGGTAACATATATTTTTGCCATTCACTTCCTCCAGTTGCTTCAGTATCTTTACCTTCACTCAATAAATATTTACAAGCTGCTTCATAGTGATGCATTACCCAGCTAATATTTACCGTATAATCATAATGACGCATGGCATTTTTTAAACTAATATCTTCTTTAATTTCGGTTGGTAAACTTTTATATTTATCATAAAGATTGATTTCATTATATTCTACCATCAGGCGAATTAATTCATCTTTATACTTCTTTTCAAATTCTTCTAAAAAATATGATTTTTTACCTGTTTTATGGTCTTTACCGGCTGCCTGCCAATACATGTGTTCAAAAGCATTTTCGAAAGGAGTATCTCTATCAATCTTTGTTCTAAAACGAAAGTCAATTAAATTTATAAGGTCTGTTGAACAAATCTCTATCATTCTATATTGTGCACTTTGAAATCCGCTTGCCGGAGTTAACGTATCTCTAAATTTCATATATTGTGCTACTTCCATACCTTCGCCCATTACGTCAAAAGATGTTGAAAGCATATCAAAATAACGACTGATTCTACCTAAGCGAGACGTAAAAAATGCCGCTGTTAAATTTTTGTGATGTGAAATTTGTTTCGTTTCCCATAATATCATCTTAAACAGTAATTCATTGATTTGATGATACATTAAAAATACCATTTCATCAGGATGTGTAGTACGTTGTACTTGTAAGTTTAATAAAGCATCTGTTTGAATAAAATCCCAATAACGCATGGGTTGGCTATGTAATAATCCGTCAAGGTGCGTTTCTAGGTCTTGGCCAATAGCATCATATTTATCTTTTAGTAACTCAATTCTTTTATTTATTTCTTTATCCATTATATAAATTGATTATTCTACAAATATATAAAAGACCTGTCAGGTTTTGGAAACCTGACAGATCTAAATAAATTTTATATTAAAAAATTTGTGTTTTACTTTTTAAAATTTGCTATACCCTCTTTAAGCCAATTCAAATAGTTCTCAATATTTGGGTCATACGCTTTATATTTATTGAGATTATCACCATTATGGTCTAATAATACATAATAGGGTTGTGCATTGGCTTTGTATTTTTTTATTTGAAAGTCACTCCATTTATTACCAATAGATTTAATTTTCTTCCCAGTGGTTTCAGAGGTATATTTTTCGTTTTCAGGTAAACTTCTTTTATCATCTACATATAAAGAAATTAATACAATGTCATTCTTTAATATTTGTAAAATATTAGAGTCAGACCAAACTCTTTCTTCCATTTTTCGACAATTAACACAGGCGTGACCTGTAAAGTCTAATAGCACTGGTTTATTTACTTTTTTAGCATACGCCATTCCTTTATCATAATCTAAAAAAGCAACAATGTCATGTGGCCCATATTTAGCGCCTTCTGGTAGTTTCTCTTTTGCAACTCCTAATCCTGTTTTCGTATTACCAACACCATAAGGAGATTCACTATACTGCATTGGTGGCGGGAAACCGCTTATCAATTTTAATGGTGCCCCCCAAAGACCGGGAATTAAATACAATGTAAATGTTAATGTTATTAAACCTAAACTTAATCTCCCTACTGAAATATGTTCGTTTGGCGAATCATGCGGTAATCTTATTTTACCAAATAAGTATAGTGCTAATACTCCAAAAACAGCAATCCAAATAGCTAAAAACACTTCTCTTTCAAGCCAATGTAATTGTAATACCAAGTCAGCATTTGATAAAAACTTAAAGGCAAACGCTAATTCTAAAAATCCTAATACAACTTTAACTGTATTTAACCACCCTCCAGATTTTGGTAATGAATTTAACCATCCCGGAAAAGCTGCAAACAAGGCAAATGGTATGGCTATAGCTAATGAAAAACCAAACATTCCAACAATAGGGCCTATTTGATTACCTCCGGAAGCAGCTTCAACTAGTAAAGTTCCAACAATAGGGCCTGTACAGGAAAATGAAACAATAGCCAATGCTAATGCCATAAAGAAAATACCTATAAAACCTCCTCTATCTGCTTGTGCATCTACTTTTGTACCCCAAGAACTTGGTAATGTTATTTCAAAAGCACCCAAAAAAGAGACTGCAAAAATGATTAATAAGAAGAAGAAAATAAGATTAAACCAGACATTGGTAGCAAGTGCGTTTAAAGCATCTGCACCAAAAATTGCACTCACTAATACCCCTAAAAGAACATATATAACTATTATAGATATTCCATAAACAATAGCATTTTTAATACCAGCAGCTTTGGTTTTGCTTTGTTTGGTAAAGAAACTTACAGTCATAGGTATCATAGGAAATACACATGGTGTCAATAATGCTGTAAACCCAAACAAAAAGGCAACTAAAAATATTCCTAGCAGGCTTCTTGATTCTTTTCTAGTTGGTTTCTTTTCCTTAGCGTTTACTACCTTTTTTTGAATATTAGTACTGTCATTAACTTTACTGTTTTCTACTTTTTTTACCTCATTTACTTTTTCGGAACCCGCCTTTCCTTGTACAGAAAAATTAAGTTCTACTTCGGTTGGCGGTAAACAGCTTGTATCATCACAAACCATGAATTCAACCGTTTCGGTAATAGTAATCTTTTCATTAGTTAGTAATCTAATTCGCTGTTTAAACGTCGCTTTATTTTCAAAATATTTGATGTCCATTTCAAATACTTTGTCAAAATCTTTATGCCCTTTACCTTCAGTTGTTTTACCAATTAATTGATACTTATCATCAATATCTTTAAAACTAAAAGTGGTAGGTATTGGGCCATCTTCCGGAATTGTTTGTGAATACAAATGCCATCCTTTATCAATGGTTGCTGTCACTATCAAATCAAATTCAGATTCTGATACTTTTTCAACAGAAGTTTGCCATTCAACCGGTTCAAAAATTTGAGCAATTATAGTTGTTGTAAATACAAAAAATAAGCTTAAAATATATAGTAATTTCCTCATTTTGTAATTTCTATTTTTAGAATATTCGTTGTTGTATCTGTTATTTTATATCTGTCGTCTAATCGTTTACCAATTACCCATACTATTTGATTTTCTGAGCAAAGTAACCATATTTTTTCCTTTTGCAGGAGAGACATTTTTTCATCTTTAAAAAACTTACTCAATTTCTTTTTGCCCTGCATACCTAACGGATAAAAATAGTCGCCGTTTTTCCATTTTCTTACAGTGAGGGGGAATTTTAATTTGTCTTTATCAATTAGTATTGAGGGTTGAGTCCCGAAGTTTCGGGAGAGTATTGAGTTTGAAATATTTTGGTTTCTAAGTTTTAATTTCACCTCAGCGTTTTCAAAAATAGTATCATTGTCATTTATAACATATGTGTTTTGTTCTATTTTTCCTGAATTGAATTTAGTCAACAACAAAAATCCTCTGTCTTTAACCAAACGGTGGGTTTTACTCACAACTTGTTTGCCGGCTTGTGCTTCTAATAGATTGGTTACATTATTCCATTCTGTAAAGCCATAGTCTTTTAATAGTTCGTAGAGATAGGCTTTGGGGTTCTCTAATTTTTTTAGTTTTTTGATATCAATCTTCTGGATTCCTGCCTTCGCAGGAATAACAATCGTTTTTTTAACTCTAATTATCGCACCGTCAATAATTTGGCGACTTCCTTTTAAGTTTTCAATGGTTTGCCCAAATGAGGTCAATAAACTTGGATTCAGTTCTTTCAGCGTAGGGATTACCTCATACCTAATTTTATTCCTCAAATATTTTGTTTCAGTATTGGTGCTATCTTCTCGCCAAACAATGTTATTCTCTTTAGCATAATTTTCAATCTGCTCTCTACTAAAAGGTAATAAAGGTCTGATGGTTTTTTCGTTTTTTTCCGGTATTCCGGTTAATCCGTCTAAGCCAGTTCCTCTAATAGTATTAATTAAAAAAGTTTCTAGGTTATCATCTGCATGATGCGCTGTTAAAATATAATCTAATTTAAACTTTTTGATAAGTTCATCAAACCAATCATATCTTAATTTACGCGCCATTAATTGAATGGATAGTTTTTCTTGCTTTGCAATTATTTCTGTCTCAAATGACTTTGTGAAAACAGGTATTTCTAACTGCTTTGCTAGACTCTTTACGAAAATTTCATCTTGATCTGCTTCTTTTCCGCGTAAGCGAAAATTGCAGTGTGCTAAAGAAATAGTAAACTTTAATTGATCTAATAATTGGGTTAAGACTACACTATCAACTCCTCCGGAAATAGCAATCAATAATTTTTTGTCTTGTAAAAACGAAAAATGAGTATTAATATGTTTAGAAAATTGTGCTAACAAAACGGGTAAAGATATGCTTTTTGGTTTTCAGGTTAATTTGTTCTATTAAAAAAGTCCTAAATGATTTAAAAACCTTTCAGGACTATTTTTGCGAAAGAAAGTTTAACCACTTTCTTGAAACTATTATAACTTTAGTTTTTAACTAATGTTTTGTAATTTTTTATTTTAAGTTCATACAACACATTTAATGCCTCTTCAATATAAATATCTTTAGCTAAGTTTTTATGCCAAACATTACGTTTATCAGCCAATACAGAATCTTTTTCTAATAAGGGTAGCTCGTGCAATGGAGACCCAAAAGTAAGGTTGTTTTGATATTCATAGATTTCTTTGAATTCTTTACTTTCTTCTTCTCTTTTTTCTATATCTTTTTTATATTCGCTATACTTTAAGTAAATAATAGAATCATCTCTACCTTCTTTTAGCCATTTTGCATTTTTATCAATAAGCATAAACTGAGGGTTGTTTCTTATTCGTTTTCTACTATTGTTTACTACATCATCAAAATTTTCATATCCATTCCAAGATGTATAATTAGTGCTTTCTATTTTATCCCACGCTAATGGGTTTTTTTCATCACGTTCACAAATTTCAAGGTAAGTATATCTATCTGGCATAGCTACATCACTTTCTACTCCTTTTAACTGAGTTGACCCTCCATTAATTCTATAAAATTTTTGAATGGTCATTTTTAATGCGCCTAAATCTTTTGAATATTTATAATAATTATTTAGTGGTAATATATTTTGTACTGTGCCTTTACCAAAAGTTTGCTTGCTACCAATAATTACCGCTCTATTATAATCTTGCATAGCTGCTGCAAAAATTTCTGAAGCTGAGGCTGAAAGTTCATTTACCAGTATAACTAATGGTTTATTCCATTGTATTTTTTTGTCTTTATCAGAACGAACTCTAGATTTGCCTTCTCTATACTTTACTTGTACTATTGGCCCATCTTTGATAAATAATCCTGCAATATCAATAGCTGTTTCTAAAGACCCGCCTCCGTTATTACGTAAATCTATCACTAGACCTTCTACTTTTTCTTGTTTTAATTTTTCAATTTCAAAAGCCATATCTGTTGCTGAATTTCTAAAACTCTTTTCAGAAAAGTCTATATAGAACTTTGGCAAATTTATAATTCCAAATTTTCTTTCTCCTTTTTTAACAACACTTGACTTAGCGAAAGTTTCATCTATTATAACAACATCTCTGATAATAGAAATGGTTTTAATTGTTCCGTCTATTTTCTTCAAGGTTAGCCTTACTTCAGTACCTTTTTTTCCTTTAATAAACTCTATGGCATCATCTAAACGCATACCTACAATATCTAAAGGTTCTGCGTCTGCTTGTGCTACTTTTAAAATAAGGTCTCCTACTTCTAGTTCACCTGCTCTCCAAGCTGGCCCTCCAGAAATAAGTTCAGAAACCTTCGTATAATCTCCTTTTTTTTGTAGCCTTGCACCAATACCCTCTAATTTGCCCGCCATGTCAATATCGAATTTCTTTTTAATTTTTGGTGCAAAATATGTAGTATGCGGGTCAAACCCTTCTGAAATACTATTTACAAAAACCGAAAACCAATCAGTTTCATCTAAGTCGTCAAAACGGTTAAATGTTTCTTCCATTCCTTTTAAAGTAGATTCTCTTGCTTCTACTTCTATTTCTTTAAAAGACCTCATTGTATAGTCAGGATCTTCTTCTTTCTTATTATTTTCAGTTTCTAATTTATCATGTAAGCGAGAAATTGTTATTAACTTCAAATGCTTTTGCCAATTAATAATTAATTCTATTTCATTTTTAGGAAACTCTTTTTTATCATAATCAACATCAAAAATTTCATCTTTATTAAAATCAAATGGATGTTTTAATATCTCTTTATAAAAGCCTCTTGCCTCTTGTAAGCGTTGTATATATCTAGTATATACAAGATTATAAAATGTTAAATCTTCATTTTTTATCTGGTCATCAACTTTAAATTCATATACAGAAAACTCTTGAATATCTTCTTTAGTAAAGAAACGTCTTGTTGGGTCTAAATCATCAATAAAATCATCAAAAACGACTTTAGAAAACTCATCATCTAACTCATGAGGTTGATAATGACCTTGCGTAAGTGCATATTTTATTAGCCCTAAAAGTATTTTATCTTTCTCTGGGTCTGGTTCTTGCTTGATTGTAAAACTCAACAGTATTCCAACCAATAAAAATAATGGAAGTATTATTCTATAATTTGATTTCATAAATTCAATTGTTTTTTTCATGTTGAGTAAATCAAACCACTAAAATAGTGCCAAATATTCACTTTTCAGTAGTTTTAACAGATTTTTTGTATATACCTCTAAACGCTTCTTGTGCCTTTTTATTCTTTTCATTAAAAATATTCCAAACCTGAGTTACTGAACCATCATCATTTTCGGTTCAAGTTATCTGGTTATAATACTTCCCTTTTTGGCCCTCTATTAACTCACTTTTTAAAACCATTTTCCCTTCAGAATAATTTCCCTTTAACAGCAAATTAAACCCTGAATTATCTACCCAAACTTGATTCCATGTGCTATCTTTCTTATCATTATAGTTATAACTTGTTCCTCTATTTTTACCATAAAATGTCCATTTTTCTTGTAATACACAATTATCATATTGTTTTTCAATAGTATTATGTCCTACTATTTTTCCGTTAACATCATAAACTGTCCAATTTTCAATCAAAAATCAAATGAATTATGAGATTCACTACAACATGGGCAATGTTTTTTATCTTGTTGTGCAACTAAATTTTGTGCAAGGAATAATATTGTTATGAATAAAATTACTTTTTTCATCGTTACTGAATTACTTATAAGCAATAGTAAAAAAATGATTTTGTATTCTCTCATAACAAAATGTTAAAGAATTGCACTGTATTCTAACGCAAAAAAATGGTAGTTTTGTATAATAATTATACTTTTTATGACGGAAAAACCTTTAATTTTAGTTACTAACGATGATGGCATTACCGCCCCAGGTATTAGGACATTAATATCTGTAATGAATGAAATAGGTGACGTAGTGGTTGTGGCGCCTGACAATCCGCAAAGTGGTATGGGGCATGCAATAACTGTAAACACGACACTCCGTTGTAATCCCGTAACTATTGACGAAGGTCCACAATTAGAATATAGTTGTTCTGGCACACCTGCTGATTGTGTAAAAATGGCGGTAAATGAAATTTTGAATAAAAAACCCGATTTATGTGTTTCGGGTATCAATCATGGTGCAAATTCGTCTATTAATGTCATTTATTCAGGTACGATGAGCGCAGCGGTTGAAGCCGGTATTGAAGGTGTACCCGCTATAGGTTTTTCATTACTTGATTATAATTGGGATGCTAATTTTGAAGCCTGTAAAGAATTTGTTAGAAATATTACATTAAATGTTTTAAAAAATAAATTACCTGAAGGTGTTGTGCTGAATGTAAATATTCCCAAATTAAAAAAAGAAGAAATCAAAGGGGTAAAGGTTTGCCGACAAGCATTGGGTAATTGGAAAGAAGATTTTGATAAACGTGTGAGCCCTCAAGGTGAAGATTATTACTGGTTAACCGGCAAATTCGTAAATCTTGACCAAGGTGAAGATACTGATCTTTGGGCATTGGAAAACGATTATGTATCTGTAGTACCTGTACAGTTCGATTTAACTGCACATCATTATATTCAAAAATTAAATAGTTGGGGTCTGTAATGAAAAAAGAAATATTCATAGGTTTTTTAGTTGGCTTGCTTGCCACAATCATAGGTTTTTATTTTTATGTAGAGTATGCTTTAGAAGGAACTTTTAAAGAGGCTCTAATAATAATCAACGAAAAGAAATTGTACGGAAAAATATTAAGTATTGCCGCAATTGCCAATTTATTAGCGTTTTTTGTCTTTATCAAAAAAAAGCAAGATTATAGAGCAAAAGGTGTTTTGTTGGCTACTTTTTTAATTGCTTTTTTAATATTAATATCTCAATTTTTGTAAATCGTGAAATATTACATTATTGCTGGAGAAGCTTCAGGCGATTTACATGCTTCTAACTTAATAAAAGCCTTACAAAAAAAGGATGCTAATGCTGACTTCAGGTTTTGGGGAGGCGATTTGATGCAAGCAGCTGGCGGTACCTTGGTAAAACATTATCGTGAATTGGCATTTATGGGGTTTATAGAGGTAATTGCAAATCTTAGAACTATTCTCAACAATATAAAATTTTGTAAAGAAGATATTCTTACATACAAACCAGGTGTTTTGATTTTAGTTGATTACCCTGGTTTTAATATGCGAATTGCAACATTTGCAAAGCAAAAAGGAATAAAAATCCATTATTATATCTCTCCACAAATTTGGGCCTGGAAAGAGAGTCGTATCAAAAAAATAAAACGCGATGTTGATGAAATGTATGTAATCTTACCATTTGAAAAAGGTTTTTATGAGAAAAAACATAACTTTCCTGTACATTTTGTCGGTCACCCATTATTAGATGCTATCGCCGACAGAGAGCAAGTAAATGAAAAAGATTTTAGAGAAAAGCATAGTCTAAACAATAAACCAATTATCGCATTATTACCAGGAAGCAGAAAACAGGAAATCAAAAAAATGCTTTCTGTGATGCTAAAAATGATTGAAAAATTTACTAATTATCAATTTGTAATTGCCGGAGCGCCAAGTCAGGATTATCCATTTTATAAAACATTTATTAAAAATATCTCAGTAAAATTTATCGCTAACAAAACACATGACTTGCTGTCAATATCATACGCCGCATTAGTAACTTCAGGGACTGCAACTTTAGAAACAGCACTATTTAAAGTGCCTGAAGTTGTGTGTTATAAAGGCAGTGCTATTTCTTATCGAATAGGAAAATGGTTGGTTGATCTCAAATATATTTCTCTGGTAAATTTAATTTTAGATAGAGAAGTAGTTACTGAACTCATTCAGTATGATTTTAATGAAAGAAAATTAAAACAAGAACTCGCTAAAATTTTAGATAAAAAACATAGAGAACAACTCTTTTTAGATTATTTTGACCTAGAACAAAAACTAGGTGGAAAAGGGGCGAGTGAAAAAACTGCTGAGTTAATTACAAGAGACATCAATTTTAATTCACACAAAATATAAAATTTATGAGACAGTTTACAATCATCTTATTTTTTTTACTTACTCTTTTGTTAGCAAGTTGTTCTACTCAAAACATATCAGAAAAGGAAATACCACCACAAAATTTTGAACCAACATTAATTCTGGTTTCTTTTGATGGTTGTAGATATGATTATCCTAGTCTTACTAATACACCAGCGTTAGATGAAATTGAGGCGAAAGGTATTAAAGCAGAAGGACTGAAAACATCCTTTCCTTCTAAGACATTTCCTAACCATTTAACCATAGTTACAGGCTTACATCCAGAAAATCATGGAATTATCGCCAACCGTATTTATGATGATACTACCAGTGAATTTTACACCTTAAGTAATGGAGCTCCTACTCAAAGTAAATGGTATCAAGGTGAACCAATATGGGTAACTGCTGAACGTCAAGGTTTAAAGTCGGCTACTTTATTTTGGCCAGGATCTGAAGCAGAAATTAATGGGTTCAGACCAACATACTATAGAGCTTATGATGGTGAGTTTCCCTATGAAAAGAGAGTAGAACAGATACTTAATTGGTTAGATTTACCCGATGATAAACGTCCTCAATTTTTAACTTTATATTTTGATGAACCTGACCATTCTGGACATAAGTATGGCCCTGCATCTACACAAACAAATGCCGCCTTAGAAAATGTTGACAAGCAATTACTTGATCTTTTAAATGGAATTAAATCCAGACAGTTAGAAGATAAGGTAAATATTGTTGTTGTTTCAGATCATGGAATGACCTCATTGAGTAGAGAAAAAGTAGTGTTTTTAGATGATTATATAGATATGGATGATGTGCTGATTGTTGACTATTCTCCTATTATTGCAATTCGCCCCAATCAAGGAAAAACAGAGGTTGTTTACCAACAATTAAAAGACGCTCATCCGAATATGCAAATATATCGCAAAGGAGAAATCCCTGAAAAATATCATTATAATAACCATAAATTCATTCAACCTATTATTGGTATTTTAGATTTAGGGTGGTCGGCAACTACACATAATTATTTTAATTCGCAACCTAACTATCCGGGTAAAGGAACTCATGGTTTTGACCCAGATTATCAGGATATGAATGCTATATTTTATGCTAAAGGACCTGCGTTTAAAAAAGGTGTTCAGTTACCTGTTATTCATAATATTCATCTTTATGAATTGATGTGTACTATTTTAAAGATTGACCCTGCTTTAAATGATGGAGATATTAATGAAATAAGAGCGATGTTAGCTGAGTAATACCTATTTAGGGAATGTGTTGAAATAAATACTTTTTTCGAAATATCACTACCAAAATTATCATTCTTAAAAACATCCAGACGCTAAAAGCTATCCAAATGGCATATAGTTTTAATCCGAAATAATCGCCTATCAGTAAAGCCGGAATAAATCCTAAAAAAGTAGCTACTAATAATGTGTTTCGTAATGTTACAGCCTCAGCTAAACCTTTAAACAACCCATCAAAAACAAAAGCTATGGCATTTAGCGGTTGCATTAATAATACAATCCAAAATATTGAATAAAAAGATGCTAATACGGTTATGTCATCTGTAAATATTCTTCCTATTGGTTTGTAAAAAATAACACAAACTATTCCTAAAACAAGAGCAACAACCATTGCATATTTACTTAAGTCTTTACTTAACTTCCATAAACTTTTATAGTCTTTTTGCCCTAATAATCTGCCTGAAATTATATTACCAACACTAGAATAACCATCAATAAAAAAAGCAAAGAATAGCCATATTTGAAAAGCAATAGTTTGTGCAGCTATATAATTATTACCATATTTTGTTGCATATGAATTCGCAAAATACAAGGCAATATTTAATGCTAAAGCTCTAATAAATAGGTTGAGGCTTAATAAAAGTAATCTTCTGATTTCTTTATTAAACGGAAAACTAAATCGTAAATTAAAAGGCGTCTTTTTTACCATTAAAATCAGCGCCATTACAGCCATTACACCTTGCGCAATAACGCTCGCATAAGCCGCTCCTTCAATATGCATTGCGGGTACCAATCCTTCAATACCAAAAACCAATACAAAGTCTAAAGCAACATTGAGTAGTGTACCAACAATACTAATTATCATTGGCCAAAACGTATTTTGTAAACCTCTAAATACTCCAAAAACAGAAAATACAAATAGTGTTAATGGTAAGCCTATCGCTCTTATTTTATAATAGGATACTGAATAGTTTAAAATAAGCCCTTCGGCATTATATAGTTTAAAAATACCTTCTATAAAAAATAATGTTATCACATACAAAAATATGCTGAGCGCAATATTAATTGCAATAATTTGAGAGGGTAGTGTTTTAATTTCATCTAACTTATTAGCACCTAAATATTGTGCTATTATAGCTGATATTGCTGAACGGGTTTGAGCTAAAATCCAAAACAAAGCTGATAAAAATGATCCTGCAATACCAACTGCTGCCAAAGCTTCAATAGGGTTATGTGTTACATTACCTACAATTGCCGTATCAGTTATTGATAACAGTGGTTCTGCTATACCAGCAATTAATGCCGGTAACGCTAATCGGTTTATTTGCTTAAATGTTACCTTCTGTTTTAACTGCACTACAATAGATAATGATTTATAAAGATGGTGAAGTTCGTAAATGTAATTTATATGGCAGTAGCAAAAAAAGAAAAACCCCAAACGTCATGAGACCGCATTTGAGGTTTTTTAAATAAATAACTCTAAATTTATTTTTCTTTTCAATAGTAATTTAATTCCTCTCTATAAGCAATTTTTAATTACTCTGAACCCCAAATTTAGTTGAGTAAAGCATTCAAAAGAAACAAAATATACAAAACAGGCATTTTTCTTAATAAATGGTACATTTTTATCAATAAATGGTAATTATTGCTTTCGTTTATTTCTATTTTTTTACTTTTACAAGAGTGAAATTACTGAAATACATACCATTACAATTTGTTTTGTTTCAAGTTATTGGAATTCTAATTGGGTTTTATATTTCGATTACACCCAAAATTATCACTTTAATATTGATTGTTATTTTATGTGCTTTAGCAATTATATATTATTGGTTACGGAAAAAAATAATTCAAAACAGCTCTTTTGCAGTTATCTCTTTCCTTACTTTTATTTTTATTGGAGTCGCATCTGTAACCTTTAGTAATTCTTTATATAAAAAGAATCATTATACATCTCATATATCTAATACATATTTTCTAATTATTGATGAAGTCTTAAAATCTAATTTTTATAATAATAGATATTATGCTAAGGTTGTTAGTCTAAATTCAGGGAAAACTCAAGGGAAAATACTATTAAATATAGCCAAAGATAGTACTGTTGAAAAAATGGCTGTTGATAATAAAATAGTTATTTCTCACCCTTTTGACCTAATAAAAAGTCCTTTAAACCCCTATCAATTTAATTATAAAAATTACTTAGCAAAAAAGCAAATAAATCATCAAATTTATATAAAGAAGACTGAATATTTATTGCTGGAAAACGATAAGCATTCATTAAAAGGCTGGGCTTTCTTCATTAGAAAAAAAATCAATACTGCTTTAAAAAAACATGGTTTTAAAGGTGATGAATTGGCTATCATAAATGCATTGTTATTAGGACAACGTCAAGAAATTTCTAAAGAAATTATACAAAATTATCAGAATGCAGGGGCTGTTCATATTTTAGCAGTCTCAGGGTTACATGTAGGTATTATTCTCTTAATGCTTACTTTTTTACTCAATCCTTTAGAGAAATTAAAACATGGTATCCTAATAAAACTGGTACTTATTATTTTTCTGTTATGGATATTTGCAGTTATAGCTGGCTTATCAGCATCAATAGTTAGATCTGTAACTATGTTTACAGCTATTGCAGTTGCTGTAACTCTCAAACAATCAAGAGACATTTACAAAGCGCTTATAATTTCAATTTTCTTTTTATTACTGTTTAATCCATACTATTTATTTGATGTTGGTTTTCAATTAAGTTATCTAGCGGTATTTTTTATTGTTTGGACACAGCCAATGCTGTACAGATTATGGAAACCTAAACTAAAAATAGTTGACTATTTTTGGCAACTATTAACCGTTTCAACAGCTGCCCAAATAGGTGTTTTACCGTTAAGTTTATTCTATTTTCATCAATTTCCTGGATTATTTTTTGTGGCTAATTTAATTATCATTGCTTTTTTAGGGATTATCCTTGGTCTTGGTATACTTGTAATTGTATTAGCTTTACTAAATATATTACCTAATGTTATTACTAAACTCTATGAAAATGTCATCTCCCTATTAAATTTAACCGTAGAGTGGATTGGCAACCAAGAATCTTTTTTATTTCAAAATATTTCATTTACAATAATTTCTGTAATTCTATACTTTTTTATTGTAGTGCTCTTTTTTAAATGGATAGAGGTCAAAAAACCAATATACATAAAGTTTACTCTTATTGCTATTATTGGTTTTCAACTAAATTTAATTGCAGAAAAGTATATTAGTAATTCTAAAAATGAATTTATCATTTTTAATAAAACAAGGCATTCAATATTAGGATTAAGAAAGGGAGAAAATTTACAATTACACCATACCCAAGACTCAACATCTATAATAAATGATTATACTATAAAGGCATATCAAATTGGTTCTAGAACCAAAATAACTTCTTTAAAAAACCACCTTAAAAATATATATATTTTAAATAATAAAAAGATGTTAGTTGTTGATAGTTTAGGTGTTTATACGCCACAAAATTTTTCTATTAATTATGTTCTTTTAAGAGAATCACCAAACATAAATTTAGAACGCCTCATAAAAAATTTAAAACCTGAATTAATAATAGCCGATGCTTCCAATTATAAAAGTCATGTTTTCCGTTGGAAAAAAACATGTGAAAGCCACAATATTAGGTTTTATTATACCGTTAAAGATGGAGCTTATATAGATAAGTTATAAAATAAAATACTATTTTTGTAATATTATTTAATTTGAAATTTGATAAAGGAGAGTTATAAGGTAAGTATTGAGGAATTTGATGGTAAAAACTATCAAATTAGGCTTGTTGAACCTGAAGACAAAGCAATAATAACTCATTATTTGCATAATGTTCTTAATGGGGCGTCAAAGCATTATAAAAAAGATGCCTTAAAAGTTATCAGAAAATTTGTTGAATACAAACAAAATAAAAATTTCTCAATTGTTGAAGAAGAAGCATTGCAACAATTACTTTTTGAAGTTGAAAATGTTCCTTTCCCAACACCCGAAAATTATACTTTTAAATTTATTGATTTATTCGCAGGAATTGGTGGTTTTAGATTAGCATTACAAAATATTAGCGGAAAATGTGTTTACACAAGTGAATGGGATAATGCAGCAAAAAAGACTTATCGACAAAATTTTGGCGAAATACCATTTGGAGATATAACAAAAGAAAGTACCAAAAACTTTATACCAAAAGAATTTGATGTTTTATGTGCAGGTTTTCCTTGTCAAGCGTTTTCTATTGCAGGTAACAGAAAAGGATTTGCTGATACAAGGGGTACTTTATTCTTTGATGTAGAGGAAATTATTGAAAAGCACAGACCTAAAGTTGTATTCCTTGAAAATGTAAAAAATTTAGTTTCTCATGACAAAGGGAAAACTTTTGAAATTATTATTGAAATTTTAGAAGAAAAATTAAAATATAAAGCATTCAAAAAAGTTTTAAATTCAATGACACACGCAAATATTCCACAAAATAGAGAGCGTGTTTTTATTGTAGCGTTTGACCCAGAACAAGTGCCAAACTTTGAAAGTTTTAAGTTCCCAGAAAAAATAGAACTCACAAAAACTATTCACAATATTTTAGAAAAAGGCAAACAAGAAGATAAGTACTACTACTCGAAAGACCATAATTATTATCCTCAATTAAAAAAAACAATGACCTCAAAAGACACTGTTTACCAGTGGCGTAGAGTTTATGTAAGAGAAAATAAAAGTAACGTTTGCCCTACCTTAACAGCAAATATGGGGACAGGCGGACATAATGTTCCGTTAATAAAAGATGACTACGGAATTAGAAAACTAACGCCAAGAGAATGTTTTTCTTTTCAGGGTTATCCGCAAAATTATATTTTACCAAACCTTGCAAATGGTAGGTTATATATGCAGGCTTCATAAATGGATAAAGCTAGAAATAAACATAAAAATTATGGAATTTTAAACTTGATAGGATATGGATTATCAAAGTTTAATAATGATTTCATAAAAGAATTTGGATTTACAACTAAAACTGCCTTTTATGAATATTTTGTTGAAAATGAAATAGCAGAAACAACAGGAACCATAAAAAACAGAATGGATTTATTCGACCATTTTTTTCCTAATAATGGAAGAAAAGGTTGGTGGCAAAAAGGAGATGCTTATATACATAGGAAATTATTAATTGACAGTTTATTTGGAAATGAAAATATTAAAGGGTATGCTAATATTGTAAAGTTATTTTTAAAAGAAAATCACAAATTAAAAGAAATATTTGTTGATGTAAAACCTATTGTAAAATCACGATTTAAGAAATTACAAGAAACGGGATTAGAAGCAGAATTATATTTTATGAATAATTTTAATTCTATTGATATTTTTAAAAATGGAATAATTGAAGATGCAAGATTATTTGGTGACGGTTATGATTTTCAAGTTAGCTCCTCTGATAACAATTCTTATTTAGCGGAAGTTAAAGGAATAAGAGCAAAAAAGGGGAGATTTAGATTGACCGAAAACGAATATAATAAAGCATTAGAATATAAAGATAATTATATCGTTACTTTAGTTTTAAATTTAAATGATATGCCTACTTTTTTAACTATTGAAAACCCAATAAAAAATTTAACTTTTAAAGAAAGAATAATTAAATCTAAAACTTCAAAAGAGTATCATTTAATGAATGACATATGTTAAGTTTAAAAGAAAAAATAGAATGTTTAGAAAATAATTTAAACCTTACAGTTGATGGCTATATTGATGGTTTTATGAATGATATTTCAATGTTTTTTACTGAATTTAATGTTGAAAATGAGCGTTTATTGTTTTTGAATAAGCTTTCTTGTGAAAAAGAAATTATAGCGTGGATAAAGAAATTAGTTTCACGAATGATGATGAAATTTGATGAGGAATGTGAAAGTATAAATGATTTTATTTATGATTATATCGAGCTTGGATAGAAGTGGGGTAAACCAATGGAATGCAGGCGGAAGGAAAAGAGATATAGGAGAGGTTTATATCCCAATTCCGATTTTTATACATAAAGAATATCCTGATTTCTTTCCAAAAAGGGATAACCCTTTTAAATTAGAAATACCAACAGGGGAACTTTTTGAAGCAAAAGTTTGTCAAGATAACTCTAAAGCATTAATGACTAATCCAAACAAAGCATTGTCTGATTGGCTTTTGAGAAAAGTATTACAACTGAAAGAAGGAGAATTAGCAACAATTGAAAAACTAGATAGATTAGGTTTCGATAGCATAATTATTACAAAACATAAAAAAGAAGAATTCAAAATTGACATTATGAAAACAAATACCTATCGTAAATTTAAAACCTTTAAGAAATAAATAGTAACAAACTACTTTTCTATAAACAGAATATAAAAAACATCTATGAACATTATTGTACCCATGGCAGGAATTGGTTCTCGCCTAAGACCTCACACATTAACAATACCAAAGCCTTTAACATTACTTGCCGGTAAACCAATTGTACAAAGATTGGTAGAAGATATTGTAAAGGTTTTAAACCAAGATATTGAAGAAATTGCTTTTGTTATAGGCCCTACTTTTCCGGCTGATACCGAAAAAAAATTATTAAAAATTGCAAAAGGTTTAGGCGCTAAAGGTATTGTTACTGTCCAAAACGAAGCCTTAGGTACAGCTCATGCTATTCAATGTGCAAAACAGTCGTTAAATGGCCCTTGTGTTGTCGCTTTTGCTGACACCCTTTTTAAAGCAGATTTTACCCTTGACGCTAAAGCGGATGGTGCCATTTGGGTAAAACAGGTTGAAAACCCTAGTGCATATGGGGTTATTAAATTAAAAGATGGCAATATTACCGATTTTGTTGAAAAACCTGAAGAGTTTATTTCTGATTTAGCTATTATTGGTATCTATTATTTTAAAAATGGTGAAATTCTTAGAGATGAAATCCAATATTTATTAGATAATGATATCAAAGAAAAAGGTGAATATCAATTGACCAATGCTTTGGAAAATATGAAGCAAAAAGGATTAAAATTTGTTCCCGGTCAGGTTGATGAGTGGATGGATTGTGGTAATAAAGAAATAACTGTAGAGACCAATGGTCGTGTATTACAATTTGCTTATCAAGATGGGCAAAATCTAGTTTCTGACTGTGTTATATTAGAAAATTCTGAAATTATACAACCATGCTATATTGGTGAAAATGTAAAACTTATAAATGCTAAAGTGGGACCAAATGTATCACTTGGCACAAATTGTGTGGTAGAGAACTCATCTATTAGTAGCTCTCTAATTCAAACGAATACAACGATAAAAAACGCTAAATTAGAATTTTCCATGATTGGTAATAATGCAGTATATGATGGTAATTTCACCTCAATCAGTATTGGAGATTATTCGCAGTTAGTCTAAAATGACAAAACCAGTTAAATATATAGTTTTAATATACTTAAGTATTTCTTTATCAGGGTTTGCTCAAAAAGACTCGTTAGCCAATGTTTTTATCGTAAAGAAAAAAAAGGAAGAATTACAAACTGAACAAAAGGAATTAAATTTTCAAAAATTCTTTTTCGAAGCTTTGCAACAAAAAGCGATTGGTAATTCTGATAAGGCCATTAGTGCATTAGAAAATTGTCAGTCCCTAAGCCTCGGGATTAAAGAAGATGATAAAGCAGTAAACTTTGAATTTAGTAAAAACTACTTTGAATTAGAAAAGTATGTTGAAGCTGAAGCATATATTAAAAAAGGTTTAGACGCTGATCCTGATAATTTATTTATGTTAGAGCTCTTAAAAAAAGCTTACAACAGACAAGGTAATTTTAAAGATGCTTTAGAAGTACAAAAGAAAATAATTATACAAAACCCTTATTCTCAATTAGATTTAGTCATTCTTTATATGAGAAATCAACAAATTGATAATGCTAAACAATTAATAATCGATTTAGAAAAAAAAGGAATGATGACAGCTAGTTTACTTCCTTTTAAAGAATCATTATTAAAAGGTAATGTATTAACACCTTCTACTAGTTCAATTAACAAGCCTACTGAACAACAATCAATTGAAGAGTTAAAAAATACTTATAAAACCAACAAATCTTTTACTGTTTTAAAGCAATTATTGCTAAAATTAAATACAAAAGAATCTTTTTCTGATTTAGAGAAGTATAGTAATGACGGAGTTGAATTATTTCCGGCACAGCCTTTGGTTTATTTAATACGTGCAAAATTTTTATATCAAAAAAAAGAATATAAAAACGCATTACAAATTTTACAAATTGGTTTTAATTATATTGTAGATGATAATTTACTTGAAGCAAATTATTATGAACAGATAAGTTTGAACTACAAAGAGTTAAATGAAAATGAAAATGCATCAAAATATTATAATAAAGCAATTGCATTACGTCAAAAAAAATCTTGATATGCTAAAACGTCTTCTATACCTATTCATTGTTCTGCTTGCAATTACTTCTTGTAAGTCTTCTAAAATTACTGATACAAATACTGGTTTAGGGATGTCAGCTAAAAAGGTTATTAAAAATCATTATAATAACGCTTTTGATAAAGAAACTATTACTGCCAAATTGAAAGTCAAATACAGCGGTAAGTCAAATTTACCGGGTGTAACTGCGTCATTACGGATTAAGAAAGATGAAACTATTTGGGTGAGTCTTACTAAGTTTGGTTTCCCTGTAGGTAAGGTTTTAATTACACCTAACCGAGTGACTTATTATGAAAAAATAAACAGAACATATTTTGACGGTGATTTTTCTTTATTGAGCAATTGGTTGGGGACAGAGTTAAACTTTGAAAAAGTTCAGAATCTATTATTTGGTCAAGCAATTTTAAATTTAAAAGATGAAAAGTTTTTGCTTGATTTACATAAGGACAAATATCAGTTAACACCTAAAAAAAAGAATGATCTATTTAGCATTCTTTTTTTAATCAATCCGATTAATTTTAAAATCAATAGTCAAAAAATAAATCAAAAAGAAGAAAATAAAACCTTAACTATTAATTATAATAATTATACTAAAATAGATAATGAGGTTTTTCCTAAAGAAATACATATAATAGCTTCAGATACCCAAAACACTTCTTCAATAGATGTTAATTACAAATCAATAGTGTTTAACAGTCCTGTGAGTTTCCCTTTTAAAATTCCGAAGCATTATAAAAGAATTGTTTTAGATTAAGAACTCATTAAAAGAAGATTAATAATATCTTACTTAAACAATGTCATTTAAATAAAAAAAGATAGTTTTGTAGTTATGCAATTGCGTTTTCTTATTTTCATACTAATTTCATTTCTAGTATCCTTTTCTTCTCATGCTCAAAGTCAAAAGCAATTAGAAAATAAGAGAAAACAACTTCAAAAAGAAATTAAAGAAATAAACTCTTTATTATTTAAATCTAAAAAAGAGGCTGAAACATTACTGTCTGATTTAGATGATATTACACAAAAAATAAACGTTCGTTCTAAACTAATTAGAACTATTAATCAAGAGGCTGAAATACTTTCGCGAGAAATTGCTAAAAATGAAAACAAAATAATTTCACAAGAAAAAAAATTAGATATTCTAAAAAAAGAGTATGCTAGTATGGTTGTAAAATCATACAAAAGCAAAAACAAGAATAGCAAATTACTTTTTTTACTCTCATCTAAGAATTTTTTACAAGCATATAAACGTTTACAGTATATTAAACAATATGCTACGTACAGAAAACAACAAGGAGAAGAAATAAAGGCTACAACCGTTAATTTACGGGTCTTAACAGATTCATTACAAGTAAAAGAAGATGGAAAACAGTTATTAATTGCATTACATACAAAAGAAAAAGAAAGTGTTAATCGTGAAAAAATATCTCAAGAAAAATTAGTAACAAAAGTAAAAGCAAAAGAGAAAAAATATTTTGCTCAAATTAAAAGAATACAAAAAGAAGATCGTAAACTAGACAAGAAAATTCAACGATTTATTAGAGAAGCTATTGCTAGGTCTAACAAAAAAAGTAGTAATAAAAAATCAACAAGTTTTAAACTCACTCCTGAATCTAAAAAACTAGAATCCTCTTTTATTGCCAATAAAGGTAAATTACCGTGGCCTACCGAAAAAGGTACTGTCATTAGAAAGTACGGAAAACAAAAACACCCAACACTTGAAGGTATCATAATTCAGAGTAATGGTGTACAAGTTGCAACTGAAAAAAAAGCGATGGCCAGAGCTATTTTTAATGGCACTATATTATCCATTCAATTATTGTCTGGTCGTAAAAAAATGGTGTTAGTGCAGCATGGTAATTATATTACAGCGTATAAAAACTTAGACAATGTATTGGTTAAAAAGGGAGAGAAGATTAAAACAAAGCAAGATATTGGCACTATACATACTGATACAACTACTGGTAAGACCGTTTTGGCATTTAGTTTGTTTAAAGAAACTAAAATTCAAAATCCTGAAATATGGATTGGCAAAATGTTTTAGGTTTTAAACAAAGCTTTCAATTCAGTAGCATCTTCAGGTTTTATCCTTCCAGACAACAATAAGCTCAGCTGTTTTCTTCGTAAAGCACCATTATAACGTTCTTGTTCCAGTTTAGTTTCTGGTTGAATTGACGGTACTTTAACAGGTGTTCCTGTTCTATCAACAGCAACAAAAGTATAAATCCCTTCATTTACCTTTGTTTTATCTCCGCTTTCTCTATCTTCAGTCCAAACATCAACATAAACTTCCATAGAAGAAGTAAAGGCTCTTGAAACTTTAGCTTCCACAATAACTATACTACCAACAGGTACTGCTTTATTAAATGTAACATGATTTACAGATGCTGTAACCACAATTCGTCTCGAATGTCTCTGGGCTGCAATACTACAAGCTCTGTCCATTCTTGCTAATAGCTCACCTCCAAATAAATTACTTAAGGCATTGGTTTCGCCTGGTAAAACCATATCAGTTAAAATGGTTAATGAATCTTTTGGATTTTTTGGTATCATAAACTAAATATAATATAAGTTTCGGGCAAAGATAAGTAATTGTGGTATGGAAGTAGTTAAGAAATGGGGTAGTTTTATAAATCTTGAACCAGTAACCAAACATCTTCAGATTCGGTTTTTTTTAACCTATATAAGTTATATAGTGCATCAGCTCTATCATCATAACTATCAAAAGAAACTTGTGTTAAACCCCATTGATTGATGCCTAAAATTCGGGCATTATATCCGTTTTCTTTAAGCTGGTTTACTTTTCTAACCGCATTTTCAGGATACCTGAAAGCGCCTGCAATGACATGGTAAGGTTTTTTATCTAAAGTAACGTTTAAATCAACTGATGGTAAAACTTCAGAAACAATAAAAGTTGCTTTTTGAATTTTATCTTCTATTTGTTTTTGTTGCTTTTGTTCAACAACAACTTGTTGTTTGTTTTTGTAGTTTTTATAAATTTCGTTTCCTCCAAATCCTAAAACAGATAAGCCAATTACAAGTATTGCAGCATATTTTAAATAGTCTGGTGCTTCTTTTTTACGTTCAGAAATTAAAATTGGCACTTTTTCTTCAAGTTCCTCAACTTGTTTAATATTTTTTTCTCGCTTAATTTCAGGTGTTACAAAAGAAGATAATCCATAAGCAGCCGTTAAATAATTGACGTCAGATTGTGGTTCAAAAATTATCGCATCATTTTTATCTAATGAAAGTTTTCCTATTTTTTCGAGAAATAAATCCGTTTCATTAAGTTCTTTTCTCCACTCGCTAACTTCAAATCTAATAAAGTTCATAGCGTGTTCAAAAGGCATTTTATCAACAGAAGCTATATAATTTGCTAATAAACCATCATTATTTTTCAAATGACTATTGTAGGTAATTTGTTTGCGAGGTGGATAAAATGTTTTAGAATACGAACTTATAATAGCTGACTGTGTATTCGTTACAAATCCGCCAAAATCGGGGACTATAACACATTCATATCGATACAACAGGTCGCTAATATAGTTGGAGAGCTTCATTAAAGCAAATGTAAAAAAAACTTCCAGTTAAATGGTGCTTGTAAATTATTTTTTTTAACAAATGTTTGTATCTTAACTGCTTAATTTTTTAAGATTTGAAAAACGAAGAATTACTTCACATTTTAGCATTATTAAATACTGATGGTATTGGCGATGTAATGGCTAAAAAACTCATTGCTCATTTTGGAAGTGCTACTGCTGTTTTTTCTCAAAAAAAACAAGATTTATTAAAAATATCAGGTATTGGTAATTCAATAATCTCTGCATTAAGTAACAAAAATAATTTTAATAGATCAGAGCAAGAAATTGAATTTATCAATACGAATAACATTCAATATTCTTATTTTAAAGATGACGATTATCCTGTTTACCTAAATCAATGTTTTGATGCGCCCACGTTATTTTTTAAAAAAGGAAAAATCAATTTAAAAAATAAAAAAATTATAAGTATTGTAGGTACTCGTCAAATGACTAGCTACGGAAAATCTGTGTTGGAAGAATTATTTAAAGGCATTAAAGAATACAATCCGGTTATTGTTAGTGGATTAGCTTATGGTGTTGATATTTATGCACACAAACTAGCCTTAAAGTATAATTTACAAACCGTTGCCATATTAGCTCATGGATTGGATAGAATATATCCTCTTATTCATAAAAAATATGCTAAGAAAATCATTGAAAATGGCGGTTTGATAACCGATTTTTGGTCTAATACAAATCCTGATCGAGAAAATTTTGTAAAAAGAAATCGAATTATTGCTGGATTATCTCAAGCCACTATCGTCATAGAATCTGCCGAAAAAGGTGGCTCTTTAATTACTGCCGATATTGCCAATTCTTATAATAGAGATGTGTTTGCAGTTCCGGGAAGAATAACAGATGCATACAGTAGAGGTTGTAACCAATTAATCAAAACAAATCGGGCTGCAGTACTAACTACAGTTAAAGATTTAGCTTATATTCTAAATTGGGAAAAAGATAATAGGGCTAAAAAAATAATTCAAAAACAACTGTTTATCGAGCTTTCAGCATCAGAAAAAGAAGTATATAATTATTTATTAAAGGAAGGCAAGCAACAATTAGATATCATTGCTTTACATTGCAATCTCCCAATTTATAAAATTGCAACATTATTGTTAAATTTAGAATTAAAAGGGGTGATAAAACCTTTACCGGGGAAAATATTTGAAGCGATATAATTCAGTAGGCAGTATTCAGTCAACACTAATCAGTGAAGTTCATTGGACTCGTAACATTGAACTTCTTAAATTAATCCTTTTTCTAAAAAATACTCAATTACAGCTTCTTTCATCATCACCGATTGTTCTCCTGGTTTTAAAAAAGGCAATTCTTCTTTTACTTTATAATGAGGCCAACCATCTTCATCATAAAAATCAAACTCATAATATCCCAACGGTTCTAATACTCTACAAATAGCAATATGCATTAAATTTACCTTTTCGTCTTTTTTAAATTTACGATACCCTTGCCCTAGCTCTTGTACACCTATCAAATAAATTATTGCATCCAAATCTAGTATTTCACCATCACCAAACTGCTCTGAAACCTTTTGTTTTAACACTTCCCATTTATTTTTCAATATTTTGTCTCTTGACATGTGTTATTTTTTTGAAAAACAAAGGTACATCGTTTTATAAAACCTAAGTATCTTTGTAAAAAAGAATACTATGTACAGCAACATAAAAGAACATTTGCAACAAGAAATAAAAGCCATAAAAGAGGCAGGGCTCTATAAATCTGAACGAATTATTACTTCATCACAAGATGCTGTTATTAAAATTTCTACTGGTGAAGAAGTCATTAATTTTTGTGCTAATAATTATTTAGGCTTATCAAATCATCCTGAAGTAATTCAAGCAGCAAAAGATACAATGGATACCCACGGATACGGAATGTCATCGGTACGTTTTATCTGTGGCACACAAGATATTCATAAAGAGCTTGAACAAAAAATTGCAGATTTTTACGGCTTTGAAGATACCATTTTATATGCAGCAGCTTTTGATGCAAATGGTGGTGTTTTTGAACCACTCTTAACCAAAGAAGATGCTATTATTTCTGATTCTTTAAATCATGCTTCTATCATTGATGGCGTTCGTTTGTGCAAAGCGGCTCGTTATCGTTATGAAAATAATAATATGGCAGAACTAGAAGTGCGTTTAATTGAAGCTAATAATTCAGGGGCTCGCTTTAAAATTATTGTTACTGATGGTGTATTTTCTATGGATGGAATTGTTGCTAGTCTAGATAAAATATGTGATTTAGCTGATAAATACAACGCAATGGTAATGGTTGATGAATGTCATGCTACAGGATTTATAGGTAAAACCGGAGTAGGTACTTTAGAGCTTAAAAATGTATTAGATAGAGTCGATATTGTTACCGGTACTTTAGGTAAAGCCCTTGGTGGAGCAATGGGTGGCTATACAACAGCAAAAAAGGAAATTATTGAAATTTTACGTCAACGCTCAAGACCGTATTTATTTTCAAATTCCTTAGCGCCTGCAATTGTTGGGGCATCATTAAAAGTATTTGATCTCTTGGAAAATGATACTTCTTTACGAGACAAATTAGAACAAAACACTAATTATTTCCGTAAAGAGATGGAAAAAGCTGGTTTCGATTTGGTGGGTGCAGATGCAGCAATTGTTCCTGTAATGTTATATGATGCGAAATTAGCTCAAAATATGGCAAATGCATTATTAAAAGAAGGTATTTATGTAATCGGATTCTTTTTCCCAGTTGTGCCAAAAGAAAAAGCCAGAATTAGGGTACAACTTTCTGCTGCACATACCAAAGAACATTTAGATAAAGCAATTGCTGCTTTTACTAAGGTTGGAAAGCAACTTTCTGTTATTCCTGCATAACCACATACTTAATGTGATTATGTTTAAAAAAAATATAACCCTTCCGTCTTATTCTTCAAATAAGCCACCTTCCCTCAAAAAGGGAAGGAGTGTTACTAACTCCAAATACTCAAAAATTCCCCTCCTTTTTTTAAGGAGGGGTGGGTTTTTGCCTTAGCAAAAAGACGGGGAGGTATTTGGGGTTTAAGAGCATAAAAAAATACTTTTTGAATTAAGGCTCTCAACTTAATGACATTACCTGTTGTCAAGGCAAGGCAGGAGTCTCATGAATTATCTTTACATTTGCCTAACAAAAATTTAATAGATTCAGAATCGCCTTAGTTAAATAACTAACCGATTCTGAAACAAGTTCAGAATGAAAATTAGAATTACAAAACATTTCGATTTTGAGACCGCACATGCCTTATATGGTTATGATGGTAAATGCAAAAATATACACGGGCATAGTTATCAATTATATGTTACTGTAATCGGCGAGCCTATCAATGACAAAAGTCATGTAAAAAACGGAATGGTACTCGATTTTGGTGATCTAAAGGAAATAGTGAAAATTGAGATTGTTGATGTTTTTGACCATGCTACTGTCCTCAATCAAAATTCACCACATAAGGAGTTGGCTGAAAAAATTAAACCACATTCTCCAAAAGTTATTTTAGTAAACTATCAACCAACTAGTGAAAATATGCTTGTAGATTTTGCAGAAAAGATCAATGCTAAGTTACCTAAATCAGTTACATTGCATTCGTTAAAACTCTATGAAACTAACAATTCTTATGCTGAATGGTTTGCGAGTGATCAAGCCTCTCCCTCCGCCCTCTCCCAAGGAGAGGGGACTAATTCTCATCATTGATTTTAAATGCTTAACTCATTTTAACTATTTTTGAGGTCAAATCGCATTAATGAATATTAAATTATCTCCACATAAAAAAATATATATCGCTTCTGACCAACATTTTGGTATTCCAAATCATGAAAAAAGTCTAGTTCGTGAAAAGAAATTTGTACAATGGTTAGATATCATTAAACAGGACGCTGAAACTATTTTTTTATTAGGTGATCTATTTGATTTTTGGTTTGAATATAAAACGGTTGTTCCTAAAGGTTTTGTAAGAGTGCTGGGTAAATTAGCTGAAATTAAAGATAGTGGAATTCCTATTTACTTTTTTGTAGGTAATCACGATTTATGGATGCAAAATTATTTTGAAAAAGAATTGAACATTACTGTGTACCATCAACCAAAAGAATTTATAATAAATAAGACTTCTTTTTTTATAGGACATGGCGATGGGTTGGGACCGAAAGACAAAGGGTATAAACGCATGAAAAAAGTATTTACCAATCCGTTTTCAAAATGGTTATACAGATGGTTGCATCCTGATATTGGTATGCGTTTAGGCAATTATTTATCAACAAAGAATAAATTAATTTCTGGCGATGAAGATATTGTTTTTCTAGGAGAAGAAAATGAATGGTTGGTTCAGTATTGTAAACGAAAATTAGAGACTAAACATTATGATTATTTTTTGTTTGGGCACAGGCATCTTCCGATGACAATAGAACTAAATAAAAAAAGCACCTATATCAATACAGGTGATTGGATCTCGCATTTTACTTATGCTGTTTTTGATGGGGAAAAGACTGAGTTGAAAGAATTTAATAGTTAGTATTTTTCAATTTTAACTAATCATAACTCCTTCCCTTATTAAGAGAAGAGCCTGTGCTGAACTCGTTTCAGTATGGCTTTGACAAAGGAAAAGACGGAAGGGTTAAGCAATTAATAAAATCAACATGAGTGAAATAATTGATTTAAGTCAAGAAATATTTTCAGGAATGCCTGTTTATAAAGGATTGCCTGAAGTGAAAATGAGTGTACACAATACACATGAAGAATGGGAAGATATAACAGATTCCGATACCATTACACCCAGTGTTTATAAATTAGAATTAGGAGAACATACTGGTACTCATGTAGATGCTCTAAACCATATGGCTCGTGAGTATAAAGAACAATCAATAGATACAATGCCGCTCTCTATGTTTTATACTGAGGGGATTTGTTTAGATTTTTCACACAAAGGTCTCAAAGAATTAATTGAGTCATTTGAAATTAAAGAAGCGTGTGTCAAAGAAAGAATTGAAATTAAAAAAGGAGATACAGTATTACTATACACAGACCATTATAGAAAAACCTATGGTCAAAAAGATTGGGGCAATGGTCCGGGAATAACTTCTAATGCTGCTCGTTTGTTAGGCGAAAAAGGAATTGCTGCTTTTGGCGTTGAAACTATGTCGCCAGGGGTGCCTGGAATTTCGAACAAAGAAGTACATCATATTTGTGGAGAACTTGGGTTTACACATTATGAGAATATGATAAATCTTCATCTTTTAATTGGTCGTGGTCGATTTCGTTTTATTGGACTTCCGCTAAAAATAAGAGGTGGAACAGGGTCGCCAGTTAGAGCAATTGCAGTATTTGAAGATTAATGAATATAAAATCCTATTCAAAACAGTTACACAAATAAACGATTCAACAACAATGAGTAAAACCAAAACAACTTTTTTCTGTCAAAACTGCGGTACTCAAACCGCCAAATGGGTTGGTAAATGCAGTGCCTGTAATGAATGGAATACCATCGTTGAAGAAGTGCTTCAAAAAGAAGAAAAAAGAAATTGGAAGCAAACAGCAACTATAAAACGTGTTTCAAAAGCATTGAATATTGACGAAATAACAATTAATGAAGAGGATAGAATCGATACTAAAAACAATGAATTTAATAGAGTGTTGGGTGGTGGATTGGTAAAAGGATCTATGACTTTATTGGGTGGTGAACCTGGTATAGGTAAATCGACTCTACTCTTACAAGTTGCATTGGGTATTGATAAAAAAGTATTGTATGTTTCGGGTGAAGAAAGTCAATCACAAATTAAGATGCGTGCAGAACGCCTAAGTGAAAATCGTTCAAATTGCTTGATCTTAACCGAGACAAAAACACAAAATATTTTTAAGTCAATTGAAGAAGTACAACCTGATGTGGTTGTTATAGATTCAATTCAGACATTACATACTGACTATATAGAAGCTTCGCCGGGAAGTATTTCTCAAATTAGAGAAACCACAGCTGAACTCATAAAATTTGCCAAAGAAACAGCAACTCCCGTTGTTTTAATAGGTCATATTACCAAAGAAGGAACAATAGCCGGACCTAAAATTTTAGAGCATATGGTTGATGTGGTCTTACAATTTGAAGGCGATAGAAATCATACCTATCGTATTTTAAGAGCGCAGAAAAATAGATTTGGTTCTACAGCTGAATTAGGTATTTACGAAATGCAAAACACAGGTTTGAGAGAAGTTGAAAACCCTTCTGAGATATTAATTTCAGAAAAAGATGAATCGCTTAGCGGTACCGCAATTGGAGCAACATTAGAAGGCATGCGCCCTTTAATGATTGAAGTACAAGCTTTAGTAAGTACAGCAGTTTACGGTACACCGCAACGCTCTGTAACTGGATATAATATTAAAAGATTACACATGATCTTGGCGGTGTTAGAAAAACGTGCAGGTTTTAGGCTCGGAGCTAAAGATGTATTTTTAAATATTGCTGGTGGTATAACAGTTGATGATCCTGCAATTGACTTAGCGGTTGTTGCAGCAATTTTATCTTCAAATGAAGATGTTGCTGTACCTCAAGATACTTGTTTTTCAGCCGAAGTTGGTTTAGCTGGTGAAATAAGACCCGTAAATAGAATTGACCAACGCATTTTAGAAGCTGAAAAATTAGGTTTTTTAACCATTATTATTTCTAAATTTAATAAGACAGCTTCAAAAAATTATAAGATCAAAATAGTATTGGTTTCAAAAATTGAAGAGGTTTTTCAAAGATTGTTCTAGTACCTCATTTATCTTCTTTCATCAACTCAGCACTCCAACCATCATATTCGGCATACAATAAATTGGCAAAACTAATCAATGTTTTAGTTAATTTTGAAATTGCCTTTGGATGAATACTGTCTTTTCGTGAAACCTGCAATTCATATCGATAGGAATCTCTTTTTTTTTTGTAATTAACTGAATCAATTGTAAAGTCTAATGCTTTGATTTTATTAATAAATTTTAGTCTTTTCTTTTCTCTATTAAAGTAAAACCAATGGTTAACATTTCT
>CAZHYX010000001.1:0-47376 GCA_964536675.1 uncultured Flavobacteriaceae bacterium | reverse complement strand
TTCACATCAAATTATTTTTTCTTAATTCTTTTTCCATTGTTTTTTTAAATTCTGCCTCTCTTTTCTCATTCCTTGTGTTCATTTTGCCCAAAATTTCCATCCTTGCTTGGTTTCTATATTTTATAATTAAATCCATTAAGTGGAATAGAGGTTTTGGATGTTCTTTGAGGCAATTTTCAACCTCTGGTAATATTGTCGCAAAATAATCTTCGCCTTTTGCCTCTACATCTGCCTCTACATTATCTTTGATTTTGTTTCTTTCGTCTGTTGTCATTTTTTATCTCCTCTATTTCATCTTTTCCCTTTCTCTCAAGGTACTCTTTAACTGCTACTTTCAGAATCACAGACCTTGAAATTCCTTTTTTTTCTGCATATTCTTCTATCGTCTTAACTTCTTCTGCTGAAAAGTATGCTGAAAAATTAGCTCCCTGCTGGTGTTTCATATTTTCACCCCCTTTGTTTTTTTATTCTTCCACTTCTTCTGCCGCTATAGACGAATGGTCAAATATCACGACCTCGCCAGTAACCGGACTTCTGTAAATCAATTTCCTTGCCTTTCCATGGAGAGCATGGGCTATTTTGAGATAGAGCCATACAGGCCCTGCCCCTGTCAGCACAATATCATTACCCTCACCAGCTATCTCCCTTGCTTTTTGTATATAACCGTCAAGCTCGGAGAGCTTAGCAGTTATATTGTAAATCTCTGCAATGTTGATTTCTTTCTTCATTTTTTCACCCCCTTTTTTTGGTTTTCTATTCAAACAGGTCCGCCGCGATCAAGTATCCGTCATAATTATATTCCTGTACAGGGCTAGAGCCGCAAGAGCAGCTCTTTATACCGCAGAAGTGTTCATCAATTCTGCGTGCCTGATTTGTTGAAATCCATACCCCTACACCGCCATCCTGAGTACGAACGGTGTCTGTCATGTCTACGTACATGCTGATTTCCCCAACATTGTGAAAATTATTCTCGGTGCCCTTAATTGTCCTTTTCATTTTATTCTTCCCCCTTTATTTATTTACCTCTCCTCTGCTCTTATTTATATTATATCATATCAGATTGTAAATGTCAAGCTTTTTTATGAAATAATCTTATTAAAAGTTTTTATCAGTTTATAAATTTTGTTTATTAGCCCCTTGAATTCCTGGTGAGCGAAAACGTGTTATAATGCCGCATGATATTGTTTTCATTTTTTTTCTCTCTTAATCTTTACAATCCCCGTAGCAGTATGTGCCGCAACGTCTGCAGCATTCTTTTTTATTTTTTTTATTTTGTTTTTTTAATACGTCATCTTCTCCTACCCACAGCCCATTGGGATTATGTCCTAACCTCGTCCACGCATTTTGCGGGACGTTGTCATATTTTCCGCTTTTAATTTCTGGCGACAGTCTAGCTTTGACGATAGGGTCATTAATTCCCAAGATTGGCATATTGTTGTACCAGACGGTGCCATCCTCTTTGATAGTTACCAATGTGTCAGGGAGAGAGAGCTTTACCTCTCCATCTCTTACTACCCTTAGCATTCCTCTGTTTTTCATTTTTCTCTTCCCCCTTTTTTTATTTTCCTCTCTTGTGCTCTTATTTATATTATATCATATTATATTATATATGTCAAGCTTTTTTATGAAATAATCTTATTAAAAGTTTTTATCAACCTATAAAATTTTATTTATCGTTTTTTTGTTTTTACTATAAGTAAAGATGTGTTATAATACTGCATAATGACAATTGAGCGAATATTAAAAATAGACTATAGAAAAGAATATAAATTCCATCTTACCAGGTATAAGATCTGAGATTTACCGCCTCTATGTTGAGATGTGGATTGGCTTTTATTCACATTGAGAGGGCATATAATATAAGGAGAGGGGTCGCCGACAGGGAGAAAAAAGGAGTAAGAAAAGGAAAACTCCCCGCCAGCGATAATCAATTATAATCCTTGTAGTCCTGAAAAATCAAATAACCTATCTAATGGCCTCTACGGCATCCCTGTAGAGCAAAAAATCATATTTGAAGATTAGCAGTTTTTTTGCCTCTTCATCTGTCAGGCAGATATATCCGTTTTTGTCTATGAACGTATGTGTCATTACTGGAGCTGGCGGGATGGCGTCAATTGGATTTATTGTTCTTATGTGTGTGCAGCTCACTACTGCCAAAAACAAGGCTATTAAGATCATCGGCTGTAATATTTTTTTTCTCATTAATTAACTTCCTCACATCTTTTTTTATACGGCTCGCCTGTGCCGTTATGATTTTACCGAGTGAGATATTTTTTGCTATAAGATTTTGTATTGTTATTTTTTGTGTACCAACCCTTTTTGATAATCTCACTATTGTAAAGACTAATACCCCTATGATTATACTTAATAGTGATACAGTGTATATCATTTAATCTCTTGCCCCTCTTTTTTTTGGATTAAGCGCTAGAGCGTTTATCACTCCCAGTATAGCGTTGACTATTTTGTCGTCAACTTTTGTTGGTGTGAGTTTTGCTATTATTGAAGCTACGCCGATAACTGCAAAAAATATTGCTATAATTTCTGTTGAATGTTGAATTATCCATTCCATGTTTGTTCACCTCCTTTGTTTAATTATTTCTTTTATTCCTTCCACGTGTCCTCTTGTGAGATTGAACTGATAGGTACAGTCATTTCTGAGCCTGTCAGCAACAACTGTATTGCTTAGGAACTCTGCTTCTGTGATTATGGCTGGACATGTGGTTGCTCTAAGAAAAAGTAAATTATTGCGGGGTTTAATACCTCTGTCTCTTGACTGCAACCTGTTTACAATATGGTCATTCATTATTTTTGCATATATTTTGCCCTTTTCACTATTGCCGTGATAGAGGGTTTCTGTACCTGAAACTCCTGTGTCATGAAAGCCGTTCATATGCACTTCTATTGCCAAATCAGGTCTGAACAGATTAACTATCCTGACTCTATCCACGAGGTGCGTTCTTGGTATTTCAATTATTTCCATTCCTTTGAAATCTTTTAGACATGTCAATATACATCTATAGATTACTCCAACTATGTACTCCTCCGTCAGATCTCCGTTCACCACTCCGGGATCATATCTCATCACACCATTTCTCTCAGATATGTAATGTCCTGCTGATATTGCAATTTTCATAACTCAATCCTGCCTAATGGCAATAAAACACCCTCTTGGCTCTCCAAAATAATTGTATGGCTTCATGTATATCACTTCCCATCCTTGATTAATATACTCTTCTATATTCATTTCGTCAATGTAGATACATATTATTGGGTAATTATCTTTCATAAAATAGTTTTATAAGGATTGAAATCCATGCTATAATTGACGCAATGAGAATATAAATGACTGTCTTTTTTAATTTTTTCAAAAATCTTAATTCAGGCTTAAAGTCTGCGAGACATCTCAATATCTCAGCCATCCCTCTTATTCCTGCATCAGGGTTGCCTTTAACTATGAAAAGCAATTCATCTACTTTTCTTCTGTTTTCACTTTCTAATTCTGCACAATCTTCGTCTCTATTTCGTAGCTCTTGTCTTATTACTTTTTCAATGTCTTGTATATCCATAGTATTATTAATAAAGTATTACCTCTGATCCAATTTTACTGTACAATTGATATTCAATTGCTTCACAAACATCTATAATGCCTTTATCTTGAACAGAATTAAAATGAAGCATGCTAATAGGTAATTTCACAGGTAGTAATTCATGTCTTAAACTGGTTACCAGTGCTCTCATCCCAGCTTTTGTTCCTGAATATACAGAACTACCTTGTTCTGGAGTAACAGCAGCAATAGTTCCTAAAATTATAATTTTTCCTTCAGTGATTTCCACAAGATATTGTAAAGACCATTGTAGAGCATTAATGTTAGTAATAAAATTAGCATTTATCATCTCATTAATTTTATCACTTGATATAGTAATAAAATTATCTACATAACCTACTCCCACACAACTAATTACAGTTTGTATACTATGCGTTTCTAAAAATTTTAAATATTCATTTTTTTGTGGAGAAACAAGAACCTCTTTGCAACCTTTTGGTAATTCTTTTTTTGAATCTCTGATTACACCATAAACTGAAAAGTTTCTAAGAGCTAAGTATTCTCCCAGTTTAAATCCTATCCCTGATCCTATGCCTTTAGTAATTCCCCAAATGAGAATATTCTGCATCTATTTCCTCCGTAATTATATTAATATCTTCTTCTAAAGAAAGTTGACCATTAGCAAATGAAATTAATTTATCTATATTTGCTCTGTTAATTTTTCTTTTATCTAAACTTTTACTATGTTCATAAAAAGCAAGTAGATTGCGGTTAAAATACCAATCCATAACTCCTAAAAAAGCGTCAAAAGTTTTTCTTAAAAATTCACAAGAACCTCTATGCTGATGAACAAAACAAACTCCACCACAAAAATATCTAATTTTACATGATGCACATTCAGGTAAACAAAAACTATCTATATATATTTTTACTAATTTTAGTCTATCTTCTACTACATTAATTTTATGTTTATCATTTTCTATTACCGCCATTTCATGACATCCATATAATTTAGAATCAGGTGCAATGGATATACTTTCTATTGCTGCATTACAATTAGTATATTCAAAATATTTTTTATTTGTAAACATAGAAAATAATCTACCAGTCCACCATTCCCAAATTAATTTATTTTTATATTTATTATCTTCATGAAATAAAATTAATGAATCTTTAATCCATTTATGGATTAGATCAGAATTTAATTGATTCCCATTTTCTGCCCAATAAGTAATACTAAAATTATAATTTCCTTTGATTTGAGCAATTTGTTCTATAACTTGTTTTAATGGAACATAAACAGCTTCTTTAGGTATAGTGATTCTGAAATATATATAAGTGTTTTTAAATTTATCTTTTCCTAATAATTCATTTTGATGTTTTCCAAATTTACTTACACGATTCCCCCATTCTCTTGGCTCAATGCTTACTTGTAAAGATAAATTTTTATGTAATTTTGTAAGTATTTCTTCATCTACATTAATGCCATTTGTAGAAATAGCTAACCTCCCTTCTATTAATTTAGTTATTTCTGGGAGAAGACCTTTCTCTTTAGTGAGAAAAGGTTCTCCTCCAAACACTAAAACTTCTTCAAATTTATTATTTTTTAATAAATTTTTTAATATATTTATATCAACTTGACCATTACCAGGATTCTTTGCATAACAATAAGAGCATTTAAGATTACAAGTTCTATAGGGCTCAATAAATAAATATTTAATAGGTTGGATAGCTTTTTTAAAAGAATCAATTTTACGTTGGATAAGAAAAAACCACCATAATTTTTCTATTTTTGTATTTTGAGAAATAAATGAAAATCTATTACTTTCTACATTATAAAACATTCTACCCCCATTTATGGCTTTTTTTAAAAAGAGATAATTTATACTGTAATCCATTAATATCTTCAAATTTAAAATTTAATAACTTTATTTTTTTTGGTAAATCTCTTATATACATTTTTAATATTGTTCCTTTTTCTGTATCCATTTCAAAAGTTATCCATTGATTTTGTTCATTAAATATTTCATATGTTGTTATAGGTTTTTCAAATTCAAGAATAAAATCAAAATTTTCTTCAATATTAATTTTTTTTGTTTTTTCATTTATTTTCATTGAGATATCCTTTGATAAAAATGCCATCCAAGATTAAATATACCTTCAGGTAATTCTAATTCTTGTTGTCCAATAATAAGATTAATAAAATACATTGTATTTGGTTCAAATAAAAATTCATTCTTATCTATTTTCACTGCATTAATTAAAATCTTACAATTAAGATAATCATGAATAGGATTATGTTTAAGTAAATTTTTTGTAAAAGGATTATCTAATAATTTAATAAATGTTGGAGGTAATATCTGTATTGTTTGTAGACCTGAATTTATTAATTCCACTTTACTATTTCCTATTAACAATTCAGGTTTTAAATAATCATGAATTGTTTTAAAGCTATTAAAATCAATATTAAATAAAGGTCTATTAACGCTTTCCATAAGTCCCATAGATTCAAATTTAGGATTCTCCAGTATAACAGGGACACTATGAAATAAATCCCAGAATATTAATAAAAGAATTTCTACATCTTTCCTAATAATGATATCATAATAATTTATTGTATTTGATATTTTAAGTTCAAAGTCTGAAACATCATAAAATAAAACAATAGGTGGGTTAATTTGTTTTATAGAAATATCTATCTTTGATCCAGCAAACCCTACTTCAATTACTTCTTTATTTTTTACTTTCCACCAGCATTCATCCCATATGGGTAACACTGATTCTCCAATAACATTACCTAACAATCCAGCAAATTTAAAACATAACATTTTAATCTCCTGTTACAATATAATATTTATTTGGAATATTAGGGATTCCTTTTGCTTCTTTTTTTAATACTTTTATAATATCTTTTTGTCTACCAATGAAATAAAAAGATATATAATGATTTTTTGGTTTATATTTATAACAAATTAAATCATCATTATTATTATAATTTAATTCATTTAAAACTATCAATGGTTCTCCTTCTTTATCCAACCAAAAAGTTTCATTTATCTGTCCATTTATTATTTTGTTTATTTTCCACCCCATAACATTAGCTACAGTAAGAATTTCGTTTATAGATATTTCAAAATTTAATTCATAATGTATATCAATAGCAACATCTACCACCTCATGAGGTAATATGACATCCTGTATTTTTTCATGTAGATGATAATAATATTGTTGTACTTCCAGTAGATTCTTAATTAATCCTCTACGAATATAAAATTGTAAACATAAAGTATTTACAAAAGCATCTATTTTATTTATTTTTTCCATATCCACAGATTTTAAAAATAATCCCTCCCCACAATGACTTAACAATAATGGTCTACTACTTAATTTTTTGTGTGAATGATCTCTCATCCCTGCTAATTCAAATTTAAAATTTTTTGTAATACCGTTAAATCCTTTTTGAGGAGACCTATATAAACATTCTTTCAAAGAAGTAGGAGCAAATCTATTTGTAGGTAAAGTTTCATAAATCATTCCTCTTAAACATCCAGTATCCATTCCAATCACAAAAGTTGTACGATTTTCATTAAATATATCAAGACAAGCCTTATCATAATATTGAACAAGTTTATTTAAATCCTCTAAAGAATAACTTCTATTTTCATTTGCAACTGGAGAGATTAAAGAATACTCATAATTACCTTTTGGTATATTCTCAATTCCTGGAGAAATTAAAATTTTTATAGATATTTTATTAGGATACTCCTTTTTTATTTTCTCCCATTTACGTAATAAATCTTCCCAATTTTTATTTTCTAAATGAATAGAAATTAAAAATTTCATTCTCTGAGTATTTTGTAATATATCTAATACTTCATTTATGAATGTACCATTTGTAGGTATTCTTACATCTACATATTCAGGTATATCTACCATCATATCATTCATTGTTTTTAACAATGTAGGGTATAATAGCGGTTCTCCACCAGAAAGAAAAATATGATTAAATTTTAATTCCTTTAAATACATAGCAAAACGAGCTTCACTAAACAAAATATTATCTATTTTTTTTACTAAATTTCCTTTTTTTACATGTTCAAAATAACAATAGGAACATTTTAGATTACAAGAACCAGAAAACCAAACTTCAAATCCTTCTATAACCATACTGGAACTCATTACAGGAAGTGCTTGTTGTAAATCTTGAGAATCTGTAAAAGCAACAAAGTTATTCTTTTTATAAAAAGATTCACAAAATTCTGGCATTTCTACATTCTTATAAATTTTACCACTATAGCTTCCTATATTTTTACCTTCTATTACTAACATATCTTATCCCCAAAAATGACAACCAGCTGTTCCTGTACAACCACAAGTTCCCGTGCATGTGCAACCACAAGTTCCCGTACAACCACAAGTTATTGTACAACCACAAGCGATTGTAGAAGCAGGCATATAATATACTTGATCAGAAAAAATAACTCTCATTGAGAAACCTGCTTGTGAATTAGGGTTACCTCCTGATGCTGCTACAAACTGTAAATTTGAATAAAAAGGAGTACTACCCATAGCTTCAAACATAGGTATTCTACTCCCCAAAAACCAATTAGGATGTAAAAATCCATCAGTTTGAGTTTTTACCAAAGTAACTTGATCTATTATTGGCCTATCAACAGGAACCAATCCTCTTAAAACATCTGCATTAATCCCTCCCCCTATTCCACCAGTAACACCATGAACAGTACCTGTTAATAAACTTAATTGTTCATGGGTGGTTTGATTTTTTTCTACTGAATCAACTGTACTTGTTAAACCAGCCATAGTATTTTGTAATATAGTTATTAAATTGAATAATTCAATTAAGTTATGAGAAGGCACATCTTTCCAATTATTTTTTCCAATAATGTTTTTAATGGCCCCTCTTATGATAGCAAGAGATTCAGAAGCACTAAAAGTTCTATTAGTAAGAGAAGCATCCAATACAAAATCATCATTATCGTTATGAACTAAACCTGATAAACTTACAGAACCCCAAACTCTTAAATCTATTAAATTGCTTAACGTTGCGCCAGTAAACTTAACAGTGCAAAGAAGCAGATATCTATCTGATGGAGTTTCTATACTTATTTTAATTTTCCCTCCTTCCCCTATATAAACATTATAAGTTCCTCCCACCCCACTAAAAACAATATAAACATCTGCAAGTTGTTCATATATTATTCCACCTGATAAAATCCTTTCTTTTGGTAAAATAGGGTTAATTCTAATTTGATTAGAAGAGAAAATTGAAACTGCTGCTGTGGCACTTCCTGGAGAACCAATGATACCTGGAGAATGACTATAATAACGATGTTTCAATAGATCCTGTTGTTCTCCAGGATCTAAATCATCTAATGTCATTCCATGAGGATTGGTAGGAGATGATGTTCCGGTTCCCAAAAAACCTCTATGCAAAATATCTTTACTTGTTCCAAGACTTAAATCATGTTGTTGTAATAAATTAATCACATCTACACTTTCTATAATATTTTCATTAGGAAGTTTAGTTACATCAACCTCTACTTTTATAAAATTAATATGAATAAAATCATAAATTATATATATCCCTGATGTACCAATAATTACCGGTAAACCAAAAGACATTCCTCCAGGATCTTTCCAAAGTAAAGTATTATTTAAAAACTGTAATTTTCCTTCACCTGTTAAGGTGTTAGCACTTATAGTTTTAATATTACAACCTGTTATTGCAGTAGTTTGTCTCTCTACTGCCATTAAAGCTGGTTCAATAGATTTATTATTTCTTATATCTATTCCTCTAACCATTCCTCCATTACCTGTAACTATGGCCACTAATACATGTTTATCTTTATCTAATAATTGTTGCCATTGTATTTTTGTATACACTCTAACTTCATAAGAATGAATAATTTTTGTTCCATGCATTTCACCTGTAACTACATGAGGTAAATTCATACTTTCATTTTCTGTCATTTTAATAGATACATAATTCTGAATTCCTATAGAGTTAGAAATTATAATACCCATTTGATCTTGTTCAAAAAAAACAAAATCTCCTCCATAAGTCCAACCCACCCCTGCACTCATCATTATCTGGGAAGGAATTAAAGGGTCTGGCGCTATGAACAATCCTTTAACAATTCCTGTTGTTCCTAATATAGTTATTATTCTTTTTATTGCTTCTATCTTAGTAACTTCTGTATAGTTAAGATGTTCACTTCCTATTTCTACTCCATCTACATATTTAGATCGTTCCATAATTTTTACACCTCCAAAATTTTAATAACTAAACTACGAACCCTAATGTCTCCTGCTTTTATTTCTTTTCTAAAAATTACTTTTATCTGATATTGATTATGTCGGTCAAGTATAGATTCCATTTCAATTCTTTTAAAAAGTCCTCCATTTTGAGAGCAATATATTTCAATGCCAGTAAAACCATGCCATCCCCATACCCCTTTGTAAGATATGATATATTCTTCATTTGCACGATATTCATGTGGTTCTATTTTTATATTTTTTTCATCTAAAAATTTCCAACCTACAACTACCCTTCCTTCCCTTGTTTTTAAAGTACCTTTTTTATCTAAACACCAAGCTGTTACCAATTTGGTTTGAAATTTATTATTAAAAACAATATTTTCTGTTATATCAAATTCTTTTAAATACCCTTTATATTTTTGAAAAATATGACCATCTATTATTGGCTTTTTACTCATAGGGATTATGGAAAAATTAATAGCTGGAGTTATAATTTCTTTTTTTTGTTCATAAGAAACTTCCCAAATATCTTTTTCTCTATAAATATCATTATTTAATTTGATATCATTATGTATCCATTGCCAACTATCATTACTTAATAATTCATTATTTTTCCATACCATAGCTTCATTTTTTGATGGTACAAAATTTAAACTCATAGTGATAGAATTTACCCACAATGTAATCCTTTCTTTATCTTTCCATACATCATCTAATAACTCAATATATGTACCTAAAGAATTATAATGTAATCCAAATAAAGAACAATGCTGAAGAGAAGACCTCCATACTCCATTCATCTCTGTTTTAATTCCAAAAGAAATTTTCGCTCCAAGAGGAACTCCTTTATTTAAAATCATACCCAACTCCATACAGCTATTGATTTTTTATCAAGTACCATTGGTAAAGTTAATTTAATTTCTTCATTCTTTAAAAACATATGACCAAAATCTACTGAGAAATCCGATGAAGCATTAATAAATTTTATACCTACTTTAACAGGTTTTATAGGAGAAGAAATTAAAAATTCTTGCCAATTAAAAAAAAGATTAAAAGTTTCACTCCAAATCCAATTCACTCCATCTATGCAATATCCAAGTCCTATTGAACCAGAACCAGCACCAGCCCATCTACTATGGATTTTAAATATCCATTGTCCTTTATTCTCTTGTTTTCCAAACTCTATTTCAAGAAAAATTCTTACCCCACTACCTCCTGTAACATTTAAAACAGTACCAAAGTCTATATGATTATATATATAATTATATAGACCTCCTTGAATTACTTTTTTTCCACTTAACCAATTAGTTCTAAGAATAAAATTTCCTATCTCCTGTATTGTTACAGGAATATGATTAAGAGCACCAGAAACTTGTCTTATAAATTTTCTTTTTTCAGTAAAATTCCAAAATGCCTGAACAATTTCTTCTAACTGCTCAGGAGTAATAGAAAATTTATCTAATCCATATAAAAGTTCCCATGAAGTGGAAAAATCTATGTTCAAATCTTTCATTCCATGAGCAATGCCAGATATTAAAGTTCCTAAATTTGAAGTTATTATTTCCTTTGATTTCCAAGCAGCAGTACCTGTTTTTCTCCATTGTAATATATTTTTACCTAAAAATAAATGAATTTTTATTTCTATATTTCCTGCTAAATCAGTTTGTAAATGATATATTATATTATTTATATTCACATCATAATTAGTTAATGGATATAATGTAAGTACTTTAATTGTATAAACATCAAATTTAAAAGGAATAAATTTTTCATGATAAAAATTTCCTTTAGGGATTTGTTCAACTAATTTCCAATATTTTATTGTTTCCATAATACCTCTTCATCTATAACAACTATCTCTTCATCATCTTTATAAAGAATAAAATAATTAATAGGAATATTATAAATTTCTTTTTTATCATAAATAAAGCCATCTTCCCACCAACCTTTAACCCATACAGTTATAGGTTTTAAAATAGATATATCTTCTCCTGAATATTCTGTAGAATTTTCATTTGGAATAATTCCATTTAATGTAATTCTTAATTTTTGAGGGAATCCAGTTGTTCTTATGTTTATTTTAATTGGTTCTGTAAAATTACCCCCTTTAGGAATAAAAGAAATTTCAGGTTTAATTATACAACTAAAATTTAAATAATTTTTATCCGTTGATTCTATAGTAGTCTGAAATTGTAAATACTTATTTAAAATTTCCTGTGGCGTTGTTTTAAAACCAACATGTAATTCGTCAAAACTTTCAATTAAAGCCTTAAAAGATAAATAATTTTTTTGTTTTTCTTGAATTATACTGGGTGAAAAAACAAACCATCTATCTTTTTCACTATGTATATGAACATTGAAAGAAACATAGGAGGTTGTTTTATCTTCTATATTTGTTTTAAATCTGATATAAGGGTTAAAAAAATCTTCTACTATTAATTGTATATCGGTGTGAGTGATATTTGAAGAATCTGTTACTTCACTAATATTAAAAGAAGTATAAAGAAATTGAGTCTCTTCTACATTAGTATTTAAGAAACAATATTCCATAGTTGATTCTTTTATATCAACAGAAAAAGAATACCATTCCCAATGAAAACTTTCTATATCTGCATTAAATGATAACCAAGATGTTTCTAAAGAAACTATATTTACATTAAAAAGACAATATTTATTTATATCTTCTCGTATATTTGTATTAAAAAAACAATACTTACTTATATCTTCTTGTATACTTACATTAAAAAAACAATATCTATTTATATCTTCTTGTATATTTGTATTAAAAAGACAATATTGAATATCTTTTAATTCCTCAGTCCCATAAGTTAATAAAGTATTATTACCTGAATGATAAGTTGCTTTTCTCCAAGCAGGAGAGCAGGCTATGTTTGAGATGCGGACTTCGTCGATGAGGCCGTTGAACCAGGTAGTCATTGCATCATATGAACCAATGAATACAGGGTTATTATTTCCAGTTGGTGTTGCTCCTACTCCTAATCGTGTTACTGATTGAATAACATCATTAAAATACATTTGCATACCTTCCGCTGTTACTGGCGCCACACCATCCCACGTGGCAACAATATGCACCCATTCATTAGCAGGAAGTATTGCTGTAGTAGTAATTTGTATTGAAGTACTCGTTGGCTCATTTGCCATAAAGAATGACCATTGGTCATCTAATTCTCCTTTTAACGCATATCCGCTATTCCAATTCCCCCTATTAGTGCCAACAATATAACTCCAATTGATACCACTTCCAATCCTGTAAACCCACGCTTCAAGAGTAATTGCGCCAATAAAATTCAAACTTGCGTCAACTCCAACTTCAACATAATCATTCACGCCGTCAAAATCCAACGCCCTACCAACCTGCCCTTCAACACTATCAGCCGAAGTCATCGCACCAAAAGAAGTTCCATCGTTATTATTTATCGTGCTGTCTTTTATTGCACCAGCACCACCAGTGGGGTCTTCTTTTAGAGACCAGCGAGCCTTAGTCGCTGTGTCCCAAACCGCAGTCGGATTTTGTCCGTCAGGAATAGATGGGTCGTTTTTGTAATAGACAAAGCTATCGGTTGGTGCGGCAGAGGATATGAAAGGAAGCCTTGTTTTATATTCGGCTTTTAAGGCAACATTGTCGTGGCGTTCACGCTCAAAATCAAGAAGCGTTGTACCATCAGCAGCAGTAAAACGGACATCAAAACCATTAGCAAGACTTTTTGTGAAATCAAAATTAGTAGAACGCAGAATAACATCTGAGGGAAAATCAAAGAGGTCGCTATCAATTAGTGTGTGGTCAACAGTCAGCTTCTTACGAGTATCGTAATTTGCCAGCCAATCCGCCATTTACCTTACTCCGATAGACATATTATTAATTACTTGCTCTTTTATGGGATACTCGGTGAGTTTGCCCCCAACTTTCTTAACAAGAAACCGCTTTTCCTCAGCAATATTATTTGTAACAACAAAACGCTTGACAACAGCAAAATCTTTTGCTTCTTGTTCTATAACACCGTCAACATCTCCAAATCTGCTTTTTATGGGCTGCTGTGATAAAGTATTAGTAGGCATCCGTTCAGCATAGAAAGCCCGCTCATCCCGCTTATTCTCATTTTCTACGTAAAACCCAATATTCCGCCTCAACAATACATCCCCTTGGCGCTCATAAACCCCTGCAATATAGCAATTAATCCCTTCTTTTAATCTAATTGCTTGCCCATCAGGGTTCTGCTCCGCATTTGTTATAGTGGAAACTTTGTGAAATTTTTTATTTAATTCATCTAATAACTGTTTTTTATTCATTTTTTATCTCCTTGTATTTTAGCAATAGTGGAAATTTCTTTTTCAAGAGTAATTGAAATTTGTTTTGTTGCTAAATCAATATCTATTATTGTCCAACCTATTCCATTAATATAACCTCCTACCTGAAACCCCCTAAACATATTACTGGCTACAGTGGGGTTCATAAATACAGTTCCATATTTTTGAAACATATAGTAATCATATTGTTCCAAAACAATAAATGCTCCATTTTCATATAATTGAACTGTAATTTTTACTAAATTTTCATTTATATCATTCCACTCAGTATATTGTTTTCCACTACTACCAAAAAATTTAACCATTATATTGTTTGCACCCAATACTGTTCTGATATTTTTTCACCAGTTGTAGGTTTAGTCACTGGATCTAAATGAGATGTTGTACTATCTGTTCCAGTAGCAGATATTGCATTTGGTAAAGCTGGAGCAGTTGCTATTCCTTTACTCTGAGTATGAAGAGTTTTCCATACTGCTGTTTCAGATGCAGCATTATTATATTGTAATAAAATACCAGGGGCTACTCCTGTATAAAACAATGTTATCCCTAATACACAATCATGCCCTGCTGTTCCTGCCGTACTATCTCCAGCTACTCCAAAAGCTAAATTAAATGTTCTTGTACCATTAACTCCTGGAGGAGTGGCAGGATTTCCTAACTTTATAAAAGATTGTCCTCCTTTTAATCTATTCCCTGCATTCCATACCCCACCTGGAATTTCTGTTAACCCCAGGCACCAATTCGCTGAAGATGCTGCTGTAGTTGTATCAAATCCAAATACTTGACTTAAATTACCAGACTGCACAGTGCCAACCAAAGATTCTTTTAAAGTTGTGTTACAATTAAAATCATCCCATGTTGTTATTCTTGGAGCATCGCTACAAGGTTGTGTTAATATTGTAAGTCTAAAAACATTCTGAGTATTTTGATCCCCTGCAAAAGGAATCTGTTCAAAAGTTGCCATTTTTTTATCCTCCTATTAAATTAATAAAATGTACTACAAAATAACCTGACTTATTAGTCGTTAAATCTGAAACTCCTATTTCACCTCCTTTCTTAAATAAATGATTAAAAATAATATTATCTACACCAGGAACTTTTTTTACATTAGAAATTAAATCTGCAATTTCAAGTGGTTCACCTAATCCTCTACTATTGACAAAGTTAGATATATTTAATTTTACTTGTTCATACGCTTCAACCCCAAACCCTGAAGATAAATGAACAGTTACTTTAATCTCCACTTCAATAGGTATTCCTTCCCTATACTGTAGATTTAAACCAATGGCTTTATTATAGTCTTTATTAACCCAATTTTCAATATCTCTTACTAAATCATTACTTATATAATTTATTATTATTTGTGATCCAAAAGAAGGTTTTGAATTACTAATCCATCTAATTACATCTCTTGTTTTGCTTGTTCTTGCAAAACCAGATATTGAATCTTTTATTAAAATCCAATCTATATTTTCATGAAATTGCACACCAGCACTCTGTATTGATATAATATCCACAATAGGAGTAGTTGAAATTGCAATATCATTATTAAACCAATAAGTAGTAATAGTGTTCTCTTTTAATCTACTGCCTATAAACCAAATATCAGTTGTGCCTGTGATAATAGGATTGTCAGTTTCTACTTCTACACTTCTTATCTTGTCAGGAAAATTTGCTAATAATCTTAATCTTAAACCATTATTTGTAGTCCCTCCAACTCCACCCTGTATCAACATTAAAATTCTTTTAAAAAAATGTTCATTAGATTCTTTATCTGTTCCTCCTACTGTTTTTGTTTTATTAATAACATTAGAAATAACTATACTACCTGCAGGAACATTTCCTTCTGTTCCTGTTTCTAAAGCTTCTATGGAAGTTTGAAATTCATATCTTCCTAAAAGAACATTTTTAAAATCTTGAGGATTAGTAATATGAATCCTACTGGTTGTCCTAAACTTAATACCACCAGTAGTTGATACAGTTGTATTCATAGGAACAATAAAATCAGTTGTAGGTTTATCTATTATATGAAACGTTATAACTCCAGTACTTTTTGTTCCAGTTCCCCTATACAATCCATAATTCATAGCAATTTGCTGCATTTCACTATCAGTCCATTGTTCCCATTTACTAAAATCTATAAGTCTATTAAATTTATCTATTTCACTACTTATTTCTTCTAACATTATTGCAGAAGGATTTATCACAGCATCAAAAACAGTTCCAAATTCTACATCAATATTTGCATTTTGAGTAGTAATAGATTGTTGTATCTTTTGTCTCCAATATTCTTGACTTTTCATATTGTCATCTCCAAACGTTGCTCTTGCCCTTTATTAGAAAGAATACTAAGACTAAATTTTACACTTGTCTTATCCCTTTGAATTACATCTAAAAATTCTATTTTATATAATTTAATATCTCTTATAAATTTACTTTTATTCTGTATCATGAGCCACCTTCTTACTGCTTCATGTATTTCAACAGTTATATCAAATCCAGTTTTACCAAGATTTGCTCCAAATCCTCTTTTATCAGTTTCCATTAATAACATTTGTCTTGTTAATTGAGTTAACAACTCAACATCAGAAACCACTTTAGGTCTACCTATAGAATCAAAAATAATATCTTTATCTTTAATCTCCCAAATTATCATAATAAATAATTTTCAATCCCTCCTAATTGTTTTTCATGTAATTCTTGATATAGAAAAATCCAATCCAAAAGAGAAATATTATTATCCCATAAAGCATGAAAACTATTTCCAAGAGTGAGATTTTGAATAAATATTTCAGCTTTTATTACACTTTTAAAATCTAACCAATCAGTGCTAAATCTACCAAATAATTTGCGATCTGCAATAAACATAATTAATCCTAAACCTATAAAATCACTCCAAAACATTCTAGGATAAGTTCCTACTCCAATAAACTCATTTCCCAGTAAACTTCTACAATCTTTATTATATTTAAATGAAGATAAAAATCCATCAACAGATACAATTATATTCCATTGAGTAGTAGGACTTCCCTGTGCACATATTCCTTTATAAATTCCTTTCCCAAGTGATAATAATGTAATATCTTCAAAAACTTTCTGTCTATCAGCTGTATGAAGTTTCCATTCACCTACAGAAAATGCTCCCCAAAACACTCTATCATTACTCCACCAAGCATCTCCTGGTACTCCTCTGCAACTAATTCTACTTACTAACATTTTTTAACCTCTTTTGATATAACCATAACTTATGTTTAAATCACTATCTTCTGAAATATAAACACGTCCTTCAGGATCATCAGTTAAATAGCTATTGAAAAGCATAAATTCAAAATTAAATATTTGTACCCAAGTTCCATATACACTTTCAATAACAAATCTATAATATCTATAAGCATTAGGATTTGAAAAAGAATATATTTGTTTACCTGTTTGATTTTTAGCATTTCTTGTTCCACTTAAATTTATCCATGTTCCTAATATATTTGCACCTTCAATTCTAAAAGTTTTTACTGCACCTGTACTATATTGATTTAAAGTAAAAAAAACAAATTTCTGTTCACTACCTAAATCTATCATTAACCACTGACCTACAGGACTGCTAAAATGCCAATTTTCTGTACTTCTATCAAAAACTTTCCAAGCATTAATAGTATTAACAGAAGCTGATACTATAAAAGGAGGAATAGAAATATTACTTGACATATCAGGAATAAAATTCTCCTGATGTTTAGCAACTGAAGGAATTTCTATTAAAAAATTATCCCCTATATTTATTGTATTTAAAAATGGTAAAGTTATAAATTGTTTATAAAATCCATCATATTCAATTATTTCCCTACGAACCCCTGTATTTAATCCTGATGTAAATTTTATAAACATACCTTTATAAACATTCCAGCTTAAAGATAATTCTTGATTAGCAATATCATTAAATGTAGAAGTCGCAACAGAAATTGATGTTACACTAAGATTAGCTATAATGGTATCCCAATAAATAAAATTACCACCTGATTTAAAAAATAATTTTTCTTTAACTTCAAAATCACATGATAAAAATCCTGGAATATTTGTAGCATTTACTAATAATGTTCTTGCTCCGCTTGGATCAATAGTATAGGGAGGACTTCTTAATTCATTATTTATTTCACCAAATATTCCAAGATAACTGGCGGCTCCAAAATCCTGTAATATCTGTTCATTATCTTTTATAACACCTACCATAGCTTGAAAATCATACCTATCATTTACATCTATTGTAGTAGAAGGACTACCAGGACGAGGATTAAATCTAATTTGTAAATCACCTATAGCTGTATCTTGCCAATCAATATGTGTAATCTTTTCTCCTTCATGACCATATATCCATTTCACTCCATCCCATCCCCACTCTCCAAATATAGATAGTGTTACTGATTCAGAATTTCTTACTATAATAACTCCCCATTTTGTTACAAACGCTATAAGACAAATAACATTTGCCCAATTCCAATTTACTCCACCATCCATTAAAAACCAAACATTATTTAAACCTATATTATAAATTACTACACCTATGCCTTGATAAGCACTTACTTGACTTAATGAAGAAGTATTAAAAAATACATTAGAAAGAATAGTTTGCTCAAAAGTTAAAGAATTTATTTTTGTAATTCCACCATTTCTCTTATCCACTACAAAATAAGTATTATCTGTATAAGCTATGCAGTTAGTTACTGTATTGTTTACATTTAAAGAACTTCTACTTTTTTCACGAACTCCTTCTGTTACAGGTAAAACTGCCACCTGCTGATCCACTATACCACTGTTTATACGATACTCACCATAATGGCAAGGCCATTGTTGAGTAATAGAATTAGAATTACTATTATATAAACCCACAATTACTTTACCAGTTAAATGAGTATATGGATTACCTAAACTTATCCATACAGCATTTACATCTGAAATAGTTATAAGAGAATCACTATAAAAGCATTCAATATTATTATTAACTCTTGTAATTTTTAATCTAAAACTTGTTAAATTTAATGTAGCAGAAGCTTCTACAGCTCTATGTCCAGTAGTAGAAGATAAAGTTCTAATCATTCTAACACCACTACTTAGAATATAAGATCCAATACTTTTTGTTCCTCCACCTGTTTCTATTCCCATAACAAACATTCCAGCTTCTACACTTGTACGAGTTGTTGGAGGATCAAAATTTGTTATATGAGTAGTAATTTCAAAATCTCCACTCATTAAATAATGTCCAACTTGGGTAACAGTATTTACAGTATTAGTCCAATGTCCTTGTCCTGATAAAAGCTGCAATTCCCCATTAATTTCTTTTATATTACCTCTCAAACCCCATAGATTAGTATTGTGAAATCCCCAATTTTTCATAATACCATCATTAAAATCATCAAAATAAGGAACTACCACATTTATTGCATTAGTTAAATTAGTATTCACATAAAATAAAGAACCAGACCTCCTACTAAATAATCTACCATTAACAATATCATGGTAACTACTCCCTTCACCATCATTAAATAAAATTCCATAATTACTTCTATTAATTACACTATCAGTCCAAAGTTCAGTAATAGGATCAAAAATTATCCAACCTGTTCTATCACTTGTTTCACACCAAATCTTACCCAATATAAAAAGTATCCTTAATAATTGTTTTGTTGGATGTGTATAAGAATTAGTAATGACACTATCACCAAAATTTATAGATAAAGGTAATTTATGAATTGTATTATGATTGTTATCTAATAACCATAATATATCACCTACACTTTGATAGGTGCTATCTTTACAACTATTACTGAATTCATATACTACATTATTATCTAAACACGTAATATATAATCTATGTTGATGTGTATTATGATGAACTATATATTGAAAATTACCTCTATCAAAAATACCAATAGCCCACCTAGCCCATGAGTGTCCTACAAAACCTGCTATATGACTTTGGTTCATTTCAATTGATTTAGTATTATAATTTGTATAAGAAGCTAATTTATATGTAGCAGTTCCCACTGCACCTCCTACACTACCTATTACTGCATTTAAAACTAATCTTGGAATCCCAGTCATAACATAAGGATGAGTTTTTTCTTTAACCTCTACAGCTCTATCATATCCAATTGGTAGATTCATGCTATCAAAAAATATTGAATTACTACTTTTATTTTTTGCCCAAACTCTTGAAATCATAGCTTTGTTATAAGGTAAAAACTGTGAAATATTATTCCATGGACCAAATCCTCTTGACCCATACATATTTGCCCCTATTGTTCTATTAGCAGCAGTACCAAGAGTATTTTTATGAAATATTCTATATCTATCAGGGTCTTTAATAGTACTATTACTAGAAATATCAATTAGAGAACTCATAGGCACCCAATTCACATTACTTTCATCAGGATTACCTACAAATGAATTCATATGCATTAAATTGGACATCTGAGTACTATATAAATTACTAAATATATTTGGTGCTATTCGTTCTCTAATTGACCCTCCCCAAAATCCACTCCCACCTCCTTGAACTGGTAATTGTACAAATATAGTATAATGTATCCATAGTACAGAGAACTCATCCAATTGATTAACAGGTGTAGTTAACACTGTACCAGCCCATGCTAATTGTCCTAAAGTATTACCAGCAAGAGCTACCGCTCTTGTAGTTCTTGTACCTGTAGTAGGAGGAGCAAAATTTGCAATGAAAGTATGTCCCATATCATCATGATCATAAGTTCTAATGTTAGGAGCACTTTGACTCATAACTATACCATCTAAAGCATTGCTATTTATAGTTAATGGAGTGCTGGAATCTGTTATACATAAAACTCTGCTTTGATTATTTATAATATTTTTAAGACCTTGATTAAAAAACACATTTTCTTGTTCATGTACAAATTTAATTTTGTCTGTTCTTTTATCAACAATTGTTAATTTTACAACTCCTTTAAAATCAATCATTCTATTGTACCTCCAAAAAAGTTAATTACATTAAAAGTATAATTTTTTGCTCCACCAAAAATAGGAATATTAGAAATTGCGGTTTTATTAATAATAGTTTGATAATTTTTTATTTTTTCCTTATAAGGTTGACTTCCTAAATTAGTTTCTAAAAAACTACTTCCTCCTATACCTGTTTTCATTTCATAATTTATAAAATTACTTGCAGTACAAGTTCCACTCCATTTATCATTAGAAACACTATCTCCAATAATAGCCCTTCCTAAATCCAGTGGAGTTGCAATAATATTAGATTTACAACTTCTATACTCTCTCCCATAAAATACATCTGTATAAACAACAACAACATGATAATTTATTCCTGCTAATAATAAATTATCATATATTAAATTAGAAGTTTGATAAACTAAAGTATTATCTTTATACACTTCATAACTGGTAGTAAATCCATTTATATTTACCACTGGCCATTTTATATAATTATACATAGGATTTGTATAAATATTTGCTGTTGGATAAATACCTTTCCCACCATCAGGAAATGAAATTAAATTAGTTCCTTCATAAGATATAAATTTTCCTTCACAACCAATATAAGCATTTTTAGCTCCCAGTGTAGCATGTCCACTAAAATATTTAATACAATCCCATAATTGTTTCTGTCCAAAAATCTGACCTAATTCATGAGGTTGAAATTTTGCTTCTTGTATCTTGGTATTATACACCCAATAAAGTTTAATATATGTTCCATCAAAAAACAAAGTAGGAGAATCTCCTCCTGACATAAACATAGGTTCTATCCAAATACCATCAACTTTTCGTTGAATAAATATGTTTTTATTTTTTTCATAAACAATCCATACCTCCCCATTAACAATTATTACATTAGCATTCATCAGATGATAGGAATCAATTAAAGATATACCAGGAAAAGCATTCTTCTCTCTAATGGGAGAACTTAATATCTCGTTTTTATATGTTTTACCTTCACTAAAAGAGGAAGATACACATCCTTCCATAACAGAAATTAAATTTTCTAATCTCAAAAGTAAAATTCTGTCGTTATTTATTTTATTCACTTTATCCAATATTCTTTTCTGTAACCATTCATGTCTATGTTTAAAAAAATTATCAACATTATTAGTATCTACAGTTACAATGTTTCTTACTAAATCAGAAAACAAAGGACAAATATGAAATCTTTGTAGTTGCTGAAAAGATAATCTATTAATAAAATTACCAGGAATCAATTTTGTCATAATATCATCTAAACCAATTCCTGCTAAACCAATGCCTGATAAGACATCACTAATATTAGACAATGAATCCCTTACATCTCTCAATGCTTTGACTTGGGAAGAGACACCTGCAATGCCAAACTTTCTTACAACATTACAAGCACACTGTGCCCAATCCGTATGATCATAATAAGCTGTAATTTCATGAATATTAGCCATTATTATCCTGCCCTTAATCTCTTTGTCTTGTACTTTGTTGCTTGAGTTAACTGTAAGGAGGGTGATGTAGAAGCTAAGCCTGCGGGTTTAGCAGGTAAAACATAACTATGTGTATGATTAGTAAGTAAGGGTAGTATAGTCTCTAAAACCAATGCTGTAACCCCTCCTACATCTCCTCCCTCTAAAGCTGTTATCTTTTTACCTACGTCAAGTGAATCAGAAATATTTATTTTTCCTTCAACATTTATATCTCCTTTAATATTTACATCTCCTTCTTGATTGAATTTTGTTTCAATATTTACTGAGTCACTTATAATATTTATCCCACTATTTTTTATTTCTATCATTTCTCCTGTTTGTTGTATTTTTAAAATAAACCCATTTTGTGCATTAATTGCAACTTCCCCATTTTTATTTATTAATATCTCTGTTTCATTTATTTTTACCCTAAAACGAATTGGACTATCTTTAGAATCTTTTTCTATTATACCTTTTTTATTTATACAACCTAATGCAATCTCCTCTTTCTCTTCATTCTTTACTCTCCATAATTGTTCATCTTTTATAACTTGTTCTTTTCCATCAGAAATAAATCTTGCTTCTCCCCAATCTTGAATCATTTTTCCATTACCGCATATACAATAACTCATTATCTGCCTTAATGAATTATCATTTTGATTTAAAATCACATATACCAATCCAGCAGTTAGAACCATTTTTCCATTACCTAACATTAATAGATCTACATTATTTTCATCTTTACGAATTCCTATCGCAAAATCCCCTTTCTGTAATTCTATAGGTTGAGTATATTGATCAGTTTTTCTCATTAACCCCCAAGTTGAATGTTCATCTGTTGTAAGGCGATTCATTCTATATCCTACAACCTCCCAATTAGCACTTTGACTCATCCCTATAATTACTGTATCTCCTATCACTGGGACATACACCATATACCCGCCAGCAATATCAGAAATATAATGAAAAAACAAACTTACATTAACCACACCCAAAATATCTTGTAGTTCTACTGTAGCCATCATTTCTGCGGTATCTACAGTTAAAATTCTACCTATAAAAAGTTTTTTAAAATCTGAAGTTTTAATTACTTCTCTTAAATCTAATTCTTTCATATTATGTCCTCTTGTAAAAAATAAGCTGATGGATTATGTTTTAAAGGTGAATTTTTCCCATGTTTCATTATATCCGATAATTTATCAAGGATTAAAATTTTTGATGTAGTCACCTTATCCTCCTTTAATAAATTACCCATATCAAATAATAAACTTAAATGAGAATACGCTTGCAACACATCTACTCCCCAATTCTTACCATTCCACATTAATCCAAAACCAAGATTAAAATTTTCTTCTTTTCTACCTGTAATTGAAAAAGTTAAAGAAAAAGAAGTAATTAAAAACCATGCATCTAAATTTTGAACATAAATAGGTCTATTAAGAGTTCCTCTCCCTTTATGTTTTGATGTAACATTAGATGTTTTTGCATTACTCCATGAACGAGCTAATAAATATTTTCCATACAACTCAGCTGCTTCTAAACTTCTGGGAAATAAAGTCATTTCATCTATATTCATTAATCTAAGTCCATAGGCTTTAACAGAATCTTTATCCAAAGTAACCATACTTGTTCTAAATGTACCATGTTCTGCCTTCACCTGTTGACCTGTTCTACCAAATATATTTGGGAAATATATAGTTAATGCAGTATTTTTAATATTACTCCCTGCAAAAGAATAACTTGAAGTAAAAATATCTTTTGTAGCAATCCAAGCATCCCCTCCAATAATTCCATGCATCGTAGGTTCAACAACAACATCACCATTAGGTAATGTATATGCTACAAGTCCTAAACCCTGTATAATATTTTGTAATATCGCAATTTTAGCAGTAAATACAGGAGGACTTATACTATAAGAAGCAAAAAGTGTATCCATTAATTCTGTCATATCACCAATTTTCAAAATAAATAAATTTCTTTCTGAATCATCATTTGATACATACTGATTTAAATTAGTTAAATCAGTTAACTTGGTATTACTCTTTTCTTTTATATTTTCCATATAATTCCATATATCTGCTGGTGTTTGTAATTCTTTTATCTGCACTTTAAAATTTCCTTCACCTTTACGAAATACTCCAACATCTTCATCTGTTTCAAGTTCAGGAGTAAATAAAGTTTTTATTTTATCCCAATAAGTTTGTCCTGATACATCTATAGATTGAAAAGAAGAAAAAACTTTTTTTATTTCATTTTTTAAAGTATCTTCAGAAAATTCCTGTGGCATCATAAATGAATTCATTACAATATAACTATATCTCAATGATTTTAAGGATGATTCACAAGATAATGTAATAGTTTTCTTTCCTGATATAAAATCTCCAAATGCTACAGTTGTAACAAATCCATAAAACAACCACCAATATTCACCATTCCTCTGTTCAAAAATTGATACCACATCATTATCTTTAAAAATAGGAACTGAATGATCTATAATTATATCCCTATTATTAGCTGCTTGTTCTAATTCAATAAATATTTCTTGTTCTACCATTTCCATATCCCCTCTAACATCTCCTTTTATATACGTCCCTCCACTATCAATTACTGTAATAGTACAAGAACTCAATTCAGGGACAAATCTATTCTGAATAGAAACAGAAAGTTTACTGGTTACTAAAACTTTATTTATAAATACTGTTATCATAATTTTAAAAAGTCCTTAAAAATTTTTATCTGACCTCCCCAAATAGTAAATGTCATAGACCATGAAGGATACCAGGGATTATCTGCACTTTCTGATATCACCATAGGAGAAGTCATGTATCCTAATAAAACTAATTTTTTAAACATTGGAGTAGAAATTAATAATTGCCAAATTTCTTTTCTTCCTTCTTTTAAAAAAGGAGACATAGATAAATCTAATAATTTATTTACATTATTTTGATAATTTATAGGAGTATTACCTTCCATTCTAACTGTTATATCTCCAATATTAGTTTCAGACTGTGGATCTATCCAAGGAGAAATAACAACCCCATCCAATGTATCTTCAATAGCTACACGAAGTCTTGGAGTAATAGTTACCTTCTGTGGATTAACTTTAAAAACAGATATATCATCATCCAGTGCTATAAGAGTAGTATCAGTTTGAATTCCTTTTTTCAAAACCCATTCTGCCATAATTATTCCGCCTGAAGTATAGAATTTATAATATCTGCTGGTGAAATAATTATTTCATGGTAATAATGAATATATCCACCAGGCTTTATTTCCTTTCTTGTAAAAGGTTCCATCTTACCTTCTTTAGGTTCAGAAGGAGAAAAAGTTTGTAATAAATGTTCTTTTTTTTCTCTTAAAAAACCAAAAGGATCTATAACTGGTTGAGCTACTTCTTTTATAGTTTCTCTTGTTTTTTCAATAATAATTTCTTGAATAGTTCCTATTTCTACATCCCCCGTCACTGCTTCTATACTTATTTTAAAAGCATCAATAACATCTCCCAAAGATTTTAAAGAATAAGCTATTGTATTAAATCCTTCTATTACTCCTTTTTTTCCTTCCATCTCTTCATCTGTATAAAAAAGTTCAAACAAATCACCCATTACATCTTTCATTACACTATGCATCTCTATGCCTTGTTGAGCTACACCTGTCATATGTATACCTAATATTTCTTGTAATTCCTGAGCAGGTTGTTCAAACTGACCTGTTCTCATCCAAGGAAGTGCTTGATCAAGAAAATGTATTAAAGTGATAATACCAGTTGGAATACTTATAAGTATTGAACTTAACAATCCAGTTACCAATTGAGCAATTCTTGGTAACAACTGAATCATCATAGTTTCCAACAATACTTTTATTCTATCCATTGGATCTGTCATTACCCTCATGATATCTTTATGAGATTTTTCAAAATAAGTTCTTTGCTCCTCTGTAAGAGAACCTTGTTCAGTTAATAAAGCATTCATTTCATTTACTATATTCAATAATTCACTTGCTTGTAATGCATCAACATCTAATTTTTGCATTAAATATATTCCCATCTGATTTCTATCCATTTGGGATTCATCTTGTATTCTTGTAATATAAGTATGAAAAACTTCCCATGGATCAATTCCTGGAAATCGTTCCTCTCCTTGAAGCCCTTCCATTATTTCTACCAGTCGTGGAAATATGTCTCCTTCTCCTCTACCAAATGCAAACAATAATTCTGCTGGATTCCTCATTATTTGTCCAGTAAAAGCCATTACATTTTGATGTAAATCTGCAACTGCTGCTCTACCACCAGGTATATTGGCTAAATCCATCATTACACCCAACATACGGGCAGATTCTACAACTGTTCTCTGCTCCGCTCCAAATACCCTCATATGCTCTGCACCTCTCATGACAGTGTTTACAAAATTTTGAGTTCCTAAACCACTTTTCTCTGCTTGTATATAAACCATAGCTAAGGAATCTGCAAGATCATTAGAGATACCTCTTTGCATATCAGTAGCATGAAATAAACGTTGAAAAAAGCCAAGTGTAACATCTTCAGAAACACCTGCTGCAAGTGATAAGTTCATTATCGTATCTACAAAAGTTGAAACATTTTGTTCACTTTCCCAAATTGCTAATGCTCCTACTCCAGCAATTTTAGCAAAAAAAGCTTCAGCTTCTGCTAAACTCATCTGCCAATCTTGAGCAGTTTGAAGTAAAGCTCTACCCATTCCTTCAGCAGTCCTAAAAGTCATATCCTCATAGCCTTCAAGTATTGCCCCAACACGATATAACCTTGCTTCTAAAGTTTTTTCAACTACCATTGCAGCAGCTTGTAAAGCAAAAAAACCAGCCACACCTGTGGTAATAAACCCTATACCTGGTATACGTTGTAGTAGATCTTTAATTCCTGTTATGGCAGTTCCTACGAAGCCTAAGCTTGAAACTACTTGTTCTCCTCCTTGGGTAAATGGATCAATAAAAGATCTTTGTAATTCACTTCCAACTTCTCTAAAAGATGCACTCCATTGATCAGTTGTCGCTTGAATTGAAGTTTGTGTTCTTTCTAAGGCGGTTTCAAAGGAGCCAGTAAATCTACCAAGTGTTTCAACAGTTTCATTTATAGCTTCAATAAGCTCACTAAACTGAGCTACATTTCTTTCCATATTAACAGCCATATCTTGAATAGTATTTTCTACTGTTTCTCTATTTTCTATTTCTTCTCTATTCTCTTCCATCATTCATTCCTTCTATTACCCAAATAGTTTCATCTTCATCTAATGTTTTTTCTTCTTGAGTAAATAATTTTTTAAACATTTCTGGATTAATAAAAGCAGATAAAGGAATCATTTCATTTTCTTTAACTTCTAATCCTAACATTTGCTTAAAAAGAAAACTTAAATTTTGAAAATAAAGTTTAAATCTTTGAACTTCTCTATCTTGAATTGCTTTATACAAAAATAACCACCTGGTTTTATTCATTACCATTAACTTAGGATCATTATAAAACCAGCCCATCTCTAACATCACTCTAATTTTTATCTGTTCAAATTGTTCATCTATACTAAAATCTAATTTTTTTTTAAAAGAGTATTTAAGGTAGAAGTTTGTTCTGTTTCTAAAACTAAATAATCTTTATAAAGAGTTTCTATAATTAATGGAGGTAGAGAAGACAAAAATTCATATACTCTTTGAGCTACAAGAAATCTTTCATCTACTGAACCAAAACCTATTAATTTTAACCAAGTTTTAACAGTTTCTTCTGTCTGTTCTTCTTTTTTTAATTCTTCAGGTTTTAAAAATAAATCTCTAACAGAAACACCATCTATTGAAACCAATGATACAGCAATAGTTGGAGCTTTTTTAGAACTAATAAAACTAAAAGAAGCAGATGTTAAAATAAATTTATCTCTCCAAACTATTTCTCCATCATTTAATGTTTTTAATACATAAACTCTATTACCGATATTTACCTGTTTTTCAGTGGCTCCTTGCCAAACTTCTTCTTTAATTAATTTTAAAATATCCATTACCTTTCCCCTCCTATTTTATAAAAAAAGCTGTATCTAAGTTGTGTCTAAGCGTTTAAAATTAAAATTAATACAAATATATATCTTCTGTTTTTAAACTTGACCTTGATAGTTTAAAAACAATAATTAATCATCTTCCCACAATATTAAATCTATTGAATCATTAAATTCTTCTCTAACTGGCCCCTCTTTTTCATCTGGCCATTTCACTGTAATGATAGCATAAGGTTCTTCACCAGGTTGATCAAAAGTTTCTATAACAAAATCTCCTACAATTTCAATCTCTTCAATTTCTCCTCTTATATCACCTTCTATATCTGTAGTAAGTGAAACTGTATCTCCAACTCCTAATGACACATTATTACCATCTATCACCATGTCTGAATACCAATCATCATCCCATTCACTCTTTTTAAGTAACTTTTCAGCTTTGTCAAGATAAATATCTGCTTGTTTAAAATACTCAACTTGTTTAAGTCTTGCCTTTGCCTCCTCTTTTGTTTTATAACCTCCACCTAAGTTTTTTCCTTTTTCACTTTCTACATACCATTTATTATTTTTTTCAATTATCTTACTAATCTTTACTGGTTCCTCTATTTCCTCTGCCATATCTTCAATAATTTCATCAGCCTCAGTAACAAGTTCTTCAATAATTTCATCAGTTTTCTCTTCCATCTTTGGTGGTTTTTCTTTAGCTTTTTGAATTTCAGATATTATTTCTTCCATCTCTTCATCATAAATCACATTCATATCAACCATGTTCAAAAGAGTGTCAGAGACTTCTCTATCTGTTAAATGTTGTAAATCTTTAACAAGCTCAACTATAATTGAATGAGATATTTCAGCCATTGTTTCAACCTCTCTTTCTATCTTGATATACTAAGGAACCCTCAGCTATAACTATTCTATTACCTGTTACATCAACTCTTCTCTGTATTCTTGAAAACCAACATCCAATATAAATAAAACGTTCTGTAGAACCATCAGGATTTATCCAAACTTCATGAACTTCAAATGGATTTGATTGATTTGAGAGCATTACAAGGTCAGTAGTTCCAAACGCTTCTTCCATTGTTTTATTATATAAATCTACCCTTGAAACATCAATCGTTAAACCTTTTACATTTCCAGGAACATTATCCACTGGTCGTCCAGATGTTAATGGGTTTAATTCATATACTGGAGTTACATCTCTTGTTAATCCATAATTCCAACTTTGAATCAAGCCAACTGTAATTCCATTTACTCTTATTGCTAATCCATGTGATGTACGACTTTTTGTATTTGGCATTGCCATAATTTTAACCTCCTACTTAAAATTCATTTCGGGTAAATCTACATCAAATTCATATGCCCACTGTTCAATAACATTAAGTCTCTCATGCACATGTGTTGCATAATCTGTTCCCATTGCATTAACTTCTTCTTGTTTAAATTCATAAAATAACTCATAATCTTTTTCATTAAGCACTTCTTCAAGTTCCCCTTGAGCCTCATCAATTATATCCATATTAATAATATATGTATCCCACCACTCAACTAATTCAGGTAAACCATAAAATTTACCAAATGAATAAATTATTTTATCTGGATTTTCTATTATTACTTCTTCAAGGTCAGCCCAATCTCCTTGCCAACTTTTTAAAACTCCTGCACCCTTGAGCAAACGTAATGTCCAATCTTCACCAGTGTTTTTATCAATTGCTGCTTCTTCCATTTCTACCATCATAAATCCCCCTTTTATATAGATGAATCTACTATGTATTCTCCAAAAATACGTTTTACAACCCACTTAGCCTGGAACCAATACCTAAATCTATATTCTGTTTTCTTAATCTGGCTCTGATAAACCGTAACATCAGTATTAAAATTAATTTCTCTTACCCTACCATCAACATCCCTAAATGGATCAATTATTCTATCTACAATAGCTACCTCTATTTCTAATCCAATTTGAGTTTTTATTTCATTAATAAAATCATCTGGATCATCAGGTACAGCACCTATAGCATGTAATTCTAATCTATTTTTTATTCTTTTTGCTAAATGATCCTTTTGAAGTCTAATGTTAGGTTCTATAAATATTGGATCACCACCTTGATCCGTAGTAACTGGATCAAATATTGTTACTTTCCCTCCTACATTTGTAACAACAAAAACTCCAAAGCTTGCCATAAATCTTGCTTCTGTTAATGTTGTTAAAATTGAACTTGGAGTAATACCAGTTAACCGTGCCCTTAACATTGAATCACTAACTAACTCTATTCCTGCTTGATATCCTGCCACAGCAGCACCTAACATATATCCATTTAGATTCAATTCAATAATTTCATTAGAATCAGTAAGAAATACTTGATATTTAAAATCAGGTACTCCCATAAATAAAAATCTTCCTCTCGCAGGATCTTCTCCTTGTACCTGAGCAACCTGAGTAGATTTATAAACAATTGTTTCTATGGTATCAGGATCACCTATCATGGTTCCTGTTTTAGCTCCAAAATAACCCGCCATCCAATGGTTATTAACGGTACCACTTGAAATAATATTAATAGCATGAGCAATAATACTATTCTTATCATTAAGTAGAACCAACTCAGTTATAATACTACTATCTTTAACTGTATCAAGAGCTCTCATCCAATCTAAGTCCATAAATAACCCATCTTTATCTATATCATTAACTTGTATAGAACAAACCATATGTGCTCCATTTCTAAATGCCATTTCCACTGCAATGAGTAATTCATTATCTATAGTCATTGGCCCTAATTGATTCATTGCGTCTGAAAATTGAAAAAATAAAGATACATTATCGTAATCAATATCAGGTCTTATAGTGTCATAACGAACAAAATAAGTTTCACCTACAGCTAATACCCTTCCTTGTCCACTATAGTATGCAGGTGGATTTATCCCAAATATAATATTAGTTGCATCAGAAGTTGTAGGAATATAAAAATTTATAGTGCCACTGATTCCTTGTTGGACACTAGTGAGTTTAACTTTATTATCTATAACCGCAGCAACTCCTCCATAAGATGTCCCATACACTGTATTTAACACTATATTTATAGCATCTGCTATTTCTATAGGTGTAGTAGCAGTGTTTATAATTCCTGCTACGTTTATTTCTTGTGGAGCTTTACCATCTATAGAAATTTTAATATTATTATTAACCGACAAATCAAAATTACCTATATTAGTTCCTATCGCTGTAGCAGGAGTAGGTATTGACCAATCAATGCCATTAACAACAGTGTTAAAATCTTCCCCTAATATGAACTGTGTAATTCCACCTGGAGATTTGCTTACATATAAAAGTTTGTCTATTTCTCCAATAATATCTACATCCTTATTAGTAGCTATGTAAGTGAATGTCCAATTTGCATTAATATCCCTATAAGCAAGATCAATTATAATTTGATTATTTGAAACAAAAGAATAAGAATTACTTGGTAAAGATTGTGTTCCTTTTTTTAATCTTGAAGTACTCCTCCTTTCATTAGAATTAAATACAAGTGAAACTATACCATTTACATCAGGAACTATAATCTCCTCGTTCACCTGCCCTCTGGTTATAAGTTTATCCCAATGCCTTTTGATTTTTATTCCTTTTCCTATAACACAAGGAATAATTAATCCAGTTCCTACTGCTTGACCACCAATTTGTTTTTCTTTTATGTATACCCCAGGACTTATATAAGCCATACTTTTTTCCTCCTCATTGTATTGCCTCTATAGTTGTAACAGGCATTAATATCGTTTCATTCTCGTATGCATATAGCATCATTGGTACTTCCACTCTATTTAAATAAAGATGAAGATATACATCCCCTCCAGTAAAACTTTGTACTGATTCTGTTCCCCTTTTAATTGCACCTGCAAGAGAAAGATCAACACTATCTCCAACACTCAAATAATTCAAACGTAACCATTCACCCCAAAACATTAATAAATCTGTTATCTGTGTTCTCACTATTTCACTTTCTGCCCCCACATCTATAGAAAATGAAAGATTCTCTGAAACAGCTGTAACTAATCTATAATCTTTACCCAATTGTTTCCCTATAGGGAATCCCAATTGTCCTGTAGAAGATATCACTTCTACTTCTTTAGTATCAATTTGAAATTGTACAGTACCATTAATCACCTTTACCCACCAACCTTTAGGCATCTGATGTTTCAAAATATTAACTATTTCTTGAGCAGTAACAACATTTGGATTTATATACAATGCTCCAAATGTATCAAAAGTATAAATATCTTTATCTGCTCTTATTATAATTTCCCATCTATGCCCTACGTTAAATGGCTCTATACTGGAATTAATTAAGGTTTCATTCTCTACCCTAATTCTACCTCTACCAAATCCTACAATATTTTCTCCTCCTGTAACTGTACTTATTACAATAAAAGGTAATTTTTTTTGTAATTTCGTATACTGCCTTGTTACACCTAAAATATTATCTTGAACCATTTTTTGATAATCAGAAGCATAAGTAGATATTGTAACTGAATGAATATCAAAAAAACTTTTGATACTATCAGTTATTATATCTTTTGCTCTATCTACTAATGAATTAAACATAATTACCAAATCCTTCCAATTTGATGAAATTGTTCCAGTTGTCTCATTCCTAATATTTGGGATACAGTAGAGGATTCATTTTCATTTATCTTCAATTGAGAAACTTTTCTATCTACTATTGTATACCTTTTATTCTTCCAAGAACCCTCTCTCCACTCTATAACATCTCCAGTAGAAAGATATGGACTACTAAGAGTCCAACCTCTTATATCCGCTACCAAATCTTTTAAACCACTTGGTTGTAATTCCATTAATCTTCGTGGAGGAACTTCAGACATTAATATATAATCCTTATGATTAATTTTAGCACCTCTTACTCTTATAATCTCAAAATCATCATTAATATTAATTCTAATTTTAAATTGAGTTTGTGGTAAAGTCAAATTATCACTCCATATTAAATCGTCCACTGTATACTGTACTTGTATATCTCTTCTTAAAACATTTTTTGTAACATCCCCAATAAAACCTGTTCCATTAATCCAATTTGTAGTTACTTGATTATTTACCATTGATACTTCATAATCAAGTATAGGAGTAATTACTCCATATTTTAAGTCTGTTTTTTTATAGATAATCCAATCTATAAATCCATACTTTCTATACCCACCAACTAACCCTGTTCCCCAACAAATACTATGAGGTGAAATAACTTGCCCTTGTTTATTACAAACACAAAATTCACCTGTCCAACGGCGTAACCATAAAAATACTTTTTTACCACCAGCAGTTAACAATTCATCTTGAAGATCTAATATTCTTTCTCTTGCACCAAAAGATAACATTTTATCCCTTGCTCTTGAAATACCACCATCTTCTTTTCTACCAGTCCAGAAAGACATTTTAACCACCTCTAAAAATATTAGTTCCTAACCCTCCAAGAGAAAAAAACGGAAATCCTGCTGATAACCTTTGACTCCAAATCCAACCTCTACTACGTTCTGGGTTAAATGACATTACAGATTTAGTAGTTTTATAGTTGAATTTATATCTTCTTATCAGCATTTCTACCCTTGTTATTATTTGGCTGTATAGAGTATTCAATTTACCAAAATGATCAATATTCAATGACATACCTTGATCATTATAATTCACATCAGTATCAACTGAATAAATCATCTGAGCTTGCATTCCATAGACAGTGGCAAGCTCAATAATAAAATGATCAATTTCAGGAGGCATTGTCATTAAATATAATCCTGTAACAGGAGAAATAGAATTGTAATAGAGTAAAGCGTTAGTTAAGTAAATAAATAAATCAGCATCTGTAAATGCCCACGTATTAGATAAAGTTTTAATTGATTTGTCTAAAAATATCCTCAATTGCATTATCAAATAAGTTACTCTTGCATCTAAAACAGTAACCATTTGATAACCTACATCATTATTTGAATCCTTCCACCTCACAACCAAAGAGTCAAGAGTTTTAGGATTAATAATAATTGACCACTTATTATTCATGAAAATACTTTCACTCTGTCCTAAATCAAGTCCTGTTCTTCCATTCCAAACATTCACCGACATAATATTAGGAGTACCATCAGCCAAAACACTGAGAATTAAATCTTGACCAATAAAACCTGTATAAATAGCAGGTGCTTGAGTTTGTCCTGAAACAATAAACTTAGGTGATCCTACGTTCATAACTTTTATTACCTCATATTCTTGTACTAATTAATCTACGTAAAAAGTGAACTTTGCATTGTACAGATGTTAAATTACCTGTTTCTGTAATTTTAATACTTGCTTTAAATTCAGAACCACCTCCACCTGTATCCCTATTGAATGAATTATCTACATTTGCTGGAAACATAGAACCATGTGTATCAGAACCACTAACAAAATGAGCAGCAACTTTATTCTCATTAACATAAAGTATAGATTTTACCATTGTCTGCCCAATAAAAAATTCAACTGAACCAGTAAATACAACATTAGGAGTAACTAACATTTGAAGATTAAAAAAATCTACTCTTTGTACACCATCTTCTATTGTTATTGTACTATTTTGAGGACAAGTTTCTATTTTTGTTGTTCTCATTATTCCTCTTTAAATTTTTCTTGAAAATATTTTGTAGCCCATTTCTTTATTTTACCAGTAGAATTACTCATCAAAAATCCACAATCACTTTCTGATAAATTCAATGTTCCTAACTCTTCAATTACTGCTGCAACAGAAGGCTTTGTACCTTCCTGATCAGAACCTTCTGGTAAACTCATAATATGAACTAATTGTAGAATTCTTGGATTTACTTCAGATACAATTTTTTCTTGTACTTCTACAGTTTTTCTTTCCAAATCTTGTATCTGTTTTTCTACAATTTCTTTCACTCCTGGAGCTTGCATTACTTTTTCATATTCTACCTTTGTTATCAAAGATACTTTTCCACTTGCAACAAGATTCCTAAAAGATTGAGACTCTTCAATAAACTTCTTAGGTACTCTATCAGTAATACAAATAGGCTTAGTAGTTTTTGGAATAGTAAAATGTTTGTCCATCTGCTCTCCAAACGCAATAGATATAATTCCTAATGGATTGGTAGCGTTATAAACATAAATTTCTTTTTCTTTGTTAAAATATTCTTGAACAGTATTCATCTTATTGACCCTCCAATTAATCTAATGGCTATATAAAATAAATTTATATAACCATTAGATATTTAATTTTCTTATACCTGTATCCCTTTGCTAACCGCACGAGGATTAACAACCGATTGCCCTATTAACTCCATGAACATCCAACCTTTCTTGGTTTCAGCCTGATTAAATTTAGTAAAAGGCTCACTCAATAAATCTAATCTTATTCCCATTTCACCTAAAAAATTACCTTCTGTTACTGCATAAACATTACCAGGAGGAATAACTTCCTGTGTACCAGTTCCTGCTGTAGTGATGATTTGGCTATTAAGTATAGTTCCAATATAACCCATAAGAATTAATTCCCTCTGTGTTACTGGATCTACAAATTGATGCATATTTTTGATTAAACTGGATACTTCCTGTCTATTGATTAGAAATTTATCCACAATCAATCTATGCTGTTCAACCTGATACTTAATATCTTCAAATGCTCCAATGTTAAATGTAGAAAAATAAACTAAATCATTCATTGTTTGAGCTGAAGCATCTAATATAGAAATAAGTGCACTATCTTCTCTTAGCATTATCATCTGCTTTGCAAGATCCTGCTGTCTTTCCAATACATCAAAATTCATTTGATAAATATCCTGAATATCCACTTCAGGAAATGCAGTAATTTTAAACTCTGGTGGAAAAACATATTGCCCTATAGCTTGTGAAACTACACTCTGTCCATCCTGACCAACTATAAAAGCTACAACCCTTGTGTCTTTTGCAATCCTATGAACTTCACCCTGCTGTAGTTCTCTAATTCTTAGAATTTTTCTTGCCCACCCTTCATAATCAATTACATGTTTAATAGGAGCAAGTAATTCCTGCCCAAGCTTAGCAAGCCCTTGACCAGTACTATCAGTTAATGCAGAAAGCAAAATATCCCTTCTTATATCAGGAGCTAACTCTGCTTCTTTTCTATAGGTTGCAGTTTTTACTTTAGCTATATTTTTATCATTTAATACAGATGCAATAGCTGTAAGAGCATCCTTTTTATCCCATGCATTCAAAGTACCTTTTCTGGTAAATCTCCTTTCCCCTTTTAATCCAGTTTTAGGATTGATTTTTCCAGTGTCATCCAGATATTGAGTTTTCAACTTCTGACTTATTGTTGCTTTATATGGATTCATTATTTATATACCTCCTATCCTATTTGTAATCCTAATAGAGGATTGGTCGCCGATGGCGATTCTACAACTATTCCAACTTTTGCTCCTGTACCCACTGAACTAAATAACCCATCAGAAGTAACAAATATTGAACCTCCCTGTGTATATGATACTGATGTGTCATACTGATCAGTATAAACAACTGCATAATCCTGAATAACAGTTATTTTACCACTACCTGCTGTATCATCAAAAAGATTCTGAAAATTACTTCCTCTTGCAACTTGTTCTGCACGAGTTAAAGTATATCTGTAAGAAACCAATATTGGAACATTTACTCCTAAATCAGAAAGAGCTCCTGTAATACCTTCTCTTGCTGCTATCGTACCGTTAATATAATTTACAAAATAATCTGCATCCCTTACAAGAGCAACAGTTGGATTTGCTGCAATTACAACCCTTTCAGAACCTACAATAAGTCCTGCATTAGCCAATGGTACTGGAACTGCAAACGCTGTTGCTGTAATTATAGGCTCTTGTACAATAGCTACTATAGGAACTTCAGTTTTATTCCATTTTGCTATACCAAAAAAGTTATCCCCATTAATGCAAACTTCTACCTCTGAATCACTGTTCATTTGAACTGGTGTGCCAGCTTCAAAAACAGCAACATCTGATACATCCCAATGTCCTAATGCTACTGTTATCGCTGTTCTACTTAGATCTATCATAATTTTTCCTCCTATTTATTCATTCCATAATATGTTGGAATAGCTCTACTCAATAAAGAACCTTCTTTATTCGTCTTTGGAATTCTAAAACTTCCTTCAACTACTCTATCAAAAACTTCTTCACTTTCCTCTTCTTTTACATCTATATCTTCATCTTCCTCTTCTTTTACATCTATATCTATATCAGAGCCTTCAGGAATAATAAGAACCGCATTACCTTCCTCTAAAGCCATCTGTGCAATCACTTCAGGTTCATATGTTACAATCTCATCTGCCCTTTTTAAAATTGAATCAAGAAAAGTATTTGCAGTTCTTTCAAATGCAGTTTCAATAATACCAATAGCAACTTTTCTTGAAACTTTCATCTCTGTCATTAATCCAAACAAGGCAGATTTTAATATATGCTCTCCTGCTAAATTCTTATTTACCTTTTTCCAAATTAAAGAAATTGCTTTTTTATATCCATTTCTGGCTTCTACCAACATTGTTTCTGGAAGGAGAGCAAGAGCCTTATCTTTTGCCTTTGCAAGATCATTTTTATCCATAAACCGAACTTTAGGTCTTGGTAATGAATAATCTTTCCCTGTTTCATCCATAGCATTTTCTGCATTATCAAGAACAGAAAACTTTTTCTTAAGCATAGCAATTTTTCTTTTTAAACTTGCTTTTAAACTATTTTCATTTCCTCTTTCTTTTATCCCTGATGACCTTTCCCTTAATCCTGATCCTCTTTCTTTTGAAATAATTTTATTTTTAACTCGTCTCTGTGTATTTATCTTCTTCCTCATTCCTATACCTAATTCCGGGGTGTCAGTTTTTTCTTTAAAAAACTTTTTCTTAAGCATAGCAATTTTTCTTTTTAAACTTGCTTTTAAACTATTTTCATTTCCTCTTTCTTTTATCCCTGATGACCTTTCCCTTAATCCTGATCCTCTTTCCCTTAATCCTGATGACCTTTCTTTTATCCCTGATCCTCTTTCCCTTAATCCTGATGACCTAATAACTTTTACCTTATTCTTTAATTTTAATAGCCTTGATAATCTTTCAATTCTTTCATTCTGCATTCTGTATACCTCCATTTATTATTTCAATACTATGAGAATTTAAATCTGCTGGAGTACTCACATGAGATAACTCTTTGTACATCACTTTTTCACACCATTCAAATACAGATTTTCCATCCACCATACTAATAAACATTTTATCACGAATATGATTACAAAATTCTTCAGGTCTTAAAGCTACATTGTTGCAAATACTACACCTTGTTTGCTCACACATACAACCCATTGAAAAAGATTGAACTCTACCATTTAATAAATTACTAGACAATTTTCTATTTTTAACCATGTCCACAGCAACCAATGTCATAACTTTTTTCTCATCTTGAATATTATCATCATAATAACTATCAATCACTAATCCACTACTTTGAGTAATATCTCTATCTTGATGTTCCCAAAGTAATGGAACACCGTTAAAAGTTTCATAAGTAAATCTCCCATCTGTTTTAATACTCAACAATTCATATTCTCCAAAACAATCTTTATTTTCATTTGGTGTATTTACTGTTATTGCATGTACTACTACAAAAACAAAATCTCCTGGTTTAAATGAAATTTTATACAAATCAGAAATCTCATTTAATATTTCCGTAAATTTAATTTCAGAAATTCCAAAAGCATCTTTCAAAGCTATTTTCTTCTGAATAACATCAGTTACACAAGTACTAATTATTTTTAAATTTGATCTTTTATAAAACATAATATTATTATTTTAATTTATAATACTATAAAATAACAAGTTTTAATTAAATTTTTTCATTATTATTTTAACTTTTTCTTCATAAATTAAATATTTTTCATTATTATTAAAAACCAATTTACCTATCTTTAATAAATCTTGTTGAAGAGTTAAACAATTTTGATCATTTTTAATAAATTCACGAATAACCTCTCCAACAGCATTTTTGTAAACTAAAATTTTATCCTTATCTTCTATTCCCAAACGTCCCAAATCAAATAAATTAAACATTACTCCATTCTTTCCAAAACAAATTGTCTTAATATTATCTATTTTTTCTATTCTTGTATAAGGATTTTCCACTATTATTATCTCCTCTATTACCACCTATACCAACCAAATCATCTGCAGTAAATAATTTAGATGGTGTTTTTACATTAGCTACACCTGAAAGAAAAGCATCAACTTTTTCTAATGGTTTCTTCAAAGAACTTGCATGCATCGGAATAGGTCTACCTTCTACCATTTCTGGTTCTGGTATAACTTCCTCAACTCCTATTTCTTCTCCCATGAAATCTCCTCCAAATTTATCCCCTTTATTTTTTTTCCTCTCTTCCCTATCTTGCATCACGTTTATCACACTTTCCTCTTCAAGACTTCTTCTTAACTCATCCTGCCATTGTACTCCAGCAGCCTCGCATATTGTTTTTTGAGAAATTCTTACTCCAAAATCATTTACTATCATTCTATAAGCATCAAGTAAATCTTTATCAACTTTAGGGCGTAATGATTTTGCCCATTTTATTTTAGGTTTTATTATTTCCCGTCCCTTAGAAGTACGAACATTATGATCTACATCTGCTTGTCTTGGTAATTCCCAATTATTTGCTTTAACTATTACACCAAATAATTTAGGATATACAAAATTTTCTTCAACAAAATTCCTAAAAGATAATAATCTTGATAAAAATACCTGTAATCCTGTTTGTGCAGCAGCAAATGTAGAAGCACCTGAAATAAAATCTTTACTTGTTCCAAGAGCCATTAACTTTAATCTTTCAATTACATCATATTCAGTTCTGAAACCCATTAATCTATCTGTTGTTCCCCATGCCTCAAATTTTGTAGTAGGAGGAACAAGTAACCAAGCATGCGGATCCATTTCAGCTTGGGCTAATGCTTTCAATAATTCATCCTCTTGTTCAGCTGAAGGTACAAATCCTGCATTAATATCTCCTATCTGAACAGTTTTAACAGGTGCTGCATGTCTTTTAGCAGTTTGAATAGTAGCATTAGCTACTGCATCTTCATACATCCAAGTCCTCCACAATCTTGTAAACAAAGAAGTTCCCCTTACATCATATGCATGTAAAGCTCTTGGAATATAAGTAACATTCAAAGATTCAAGAGGAACTTTCTTTTTAGAAACTAATTGTTGTAAGAAAGGAATTCCAACCATATCTATATCAAGAGATACAGCCATTTTAATAATTTTTTTCAATTCTCCTATTTCCTCTGTAGAAGGTTGTAATACTAAAATAGGATCAATTCCTAACATATGAGCATCTAATACATCAACCATTTCAGGTTTGTGAATAGTCCAATCAGTCCAGTATCCTACTGTAGGATCAAAAAACAAATGAGGAATAGCTTCACCTATTACTAAAAATTCTCTCATAATAGTTGTTAGTAATTGTATAAGTCTTACATCTTCACACATCTGTGTTAAATCTTCAAGTATTGACCCATCAACACCTTTTCCACTTATTGTATATTCACTAAGAGGCATCTCTACATACATATCTATTACGGAACCTGCTACTGGATCAGTTGCATAAAACATTCTCCAATAACCATTAAGCACTGCTCTATCCTTGGGTATCCACCATCTATCTGGAGAAGCAAATTCTGGCCTATATTCAATTGGCCGAGTAAAAAAAGATGCGGCCCCTGATACATTTGCAGTTTTTTGAAAAGTTTTACTTTTTACATCCGCCCATGTTCTTTTCTTATCTACCATCTCTTCACCCTAAACATTTTAGTTGTAGGTACTATTAATTTTTTCACTTTTTCTGTTTCTCCAAACATCCAATTTGTAACAGCTCCAGCAACACTCATTAATACATCTACATGTATTAACTTTCCATTGATCCTTCTAATAGTTTTAATTTCTTCTAATAATTTAGGTACTGGCCCAAGAATTTTTACTTTTTCTAAATAAGCTAATTTTTTAAATTCAATCAGTTCTGCTTCCCCCACAGACCTCCTTTTTGTTAAAATTCCTTTAGTATTCAACCTTTGAATAGCTGATACAGATTGCCAATTATCATAAGTGACTAATTGAATTTTAATCTGTTTAGATAATTGTAAAATAATATCAAATGGAGTATCTAACCATAAATTTAATACTCCGTCTGGAATTAATACCATTACTCCTGCCACTATAATCATATCATCTTGTCTTTTAGCAAAAGCCATACTCATAATATCTTTCTTTTCTGATAAGTCTACATGTACTGAATAATTGGATTCTGTATCTACAAAATTATCTACAGTAGATGTAATAAATTTTAACCGTCCTTTATATTCAATTATCTGTTGAAATTTTATTTTTCTATCTTCATTTTTAATACAATTTACAATTAACTGTTCATCTTCAAAAAACAATTCCTGCCCACCTTTAGGATTTGCTCCATAATCTCTTTCAGCCCGCCAAAAATCTCTTCTATAATCTTCATCAAAAGTTTCACGAGGCATAAAAGGATTGAATTTCCATGTAGGTAAATGAATAATTTTAGTAAGATCATCTGCTTTTTTTATTTCCAATAATGTTGGATCAATATCCTCTATATATATAGGTGAACTGAGAATAAGCTTCCTTCCAAATAAATCATCAATAGCAGTTTTTTTCACACTCTTTACTGTTTTTAATGATCTATCTAATACAGCATGAACTTCATTTGCAGACCTTTTACTTTCTCCTAAATCAAATCTTGAAAATTCTTCTAATATAGTTAATAATCCTGTTCCACCTGCAAGAGAACTTGAATTAGAATGAAGAGATAAAACTTCTAAATTCCCATATTTCCATTCTTTTGCATTAAGAACTCCTTTCTTAAATATTTCCATATCTACCATTAAAGAACAAAATGCTGCCCAAACCGTTTTTTCTGTTTGAGAAGCAGCAGTTGAAACCATTGATATACGAAGTCTTTGTCCTGGAATTAAATTAAATCTATTATCTATATCTTCTCCAAGTGCAAAATACATCATTAAAATATAAGTACTTATCAATGCTCCAAGTACAGTTTTACCTGCTCTCATACCTACGCAAACAATTAAATTTTCATAAGTTAATCTATTTAAAGAATAATTACAAACTGGACATATAAAAATTTCTTTATCCCAATCCAATTGTAATAATATTTGATCCATTAATTGTTCAGGTGTCTTTCCCCAACAATCATAATCCATATCTTCTGCACATATAGGACAAAGTAACTGAAAAAAATCTCTTAATACTTCATACTGTCTGGTATGGTCATAAATACTTGTTAAATGCAAACCTTTAGTTATCCATTCAATAATATTTTTATATTGTTTTAAATTAGAAACTTTTGAAATGTTCCAAGTAGAAGAATGAAACATATTATCTAATAGCCGTTCTTCATTAACTGCAAGCATTATTTTTCTCCCACTCTTGACGTCAATTCATTATAAGCTATTTCAGCTTTTGACATAAGATCATCTACTTTTTCTTTACTAAAACCTTTACTATATTCAAGACCTTTTTTTATTTCTTCACGAATTATTCTTCCTACTATTTCTCTTCTTTCTACAGGTAAATCATTTAATACAAATTTTAATCTATCTATTAATCCTTCTCCCATAGTGAACAATAAAACTTTAGCAAATTCAACTATGAAATCTTTTTGTTTCTGTAAACCCATTAATTCTTTGAGATATACATGCATTTCTCTTGTAAGAGATGTAATCTTAGTAATACCTAATGATGTTTGAACAAAAGCATTAGGTTTTTTAGGATCACCAACAACTATATCAAACAAATCACTTAACACCAAATATTTATTGTACAATTCTTGTGCAAAACTTACTCTACTTAAAAAACCTTGTTCAAATTTTTCTCTTTCTTGTTGTGAACTATATTTACTTCTTACTATTGAAGTCCATAATTGTAAATGGTCCTCATGATTTCTTATATGTTTTATTATTCTGTTAAGAGAAATATTTAAACCTAATTTTGATTTAATTTCTCTTTTTATTTCACTAAAATTTTTATTTTCAACTAATTCCATTACTAAAAATCTAAGTTGTGAATTATTACAAATAATACATTTCGACATATAATTCCTTTTTTAAATGTTATAACAATGCTGGCATTTCTCTATTTTTTGTTTCATAAATAGTTACCTTTATATTAATATCATTTTCTCCTGTATTATAAACAGTTATCCCTACCCGTGGAAAAGAATTTTTAAATTCAAATATATTCTCTTGCATATCTCCTGAAATCCCATCTTCATCTTTATCATAATATATATTATATGCCCAAGGAACACCACTTGAAATTATTTGAATAGAACTATTTATTTTTAAATCATTTAATTCCATTCCACCATTACATTTCTTTTTCAATATAAATTCCACTCATATCTCCTGAAATATTTTCTCCATTTACCTCTATAATAACTGATTCAATATCTTTCTTTACCCCTTGTACAACAGCAAAAGCTACAGCATTAACTTCATCATTAAATGATTTAACTGTAGTTTCTCCTTTTTGAATGCTTATAACTTCAATATTATTTTTATCAACAATATTATTTTTATCAACAATAGAAATATTATCAGATAATTGGGAAATAATGTCATTCACTTTATCTTCAAATGCTTCTTTAGATAAAGAAAATTTATAATCTGAAACATCAACTTGTAAAGTATCTTGAATAATTTGTACTATATTCATAATCTATTCCTTTATCGCCTTTTCTAATATATCAAATGCTTCATCCTCAGAATCACAAAAAGATACAATTTCATCTATTGCACTCTTAACACCTGAAAATACTTTTTCATTTACCATTATCTTTTCATTTATTACTTTTACAGAAACTTTATGAAGTTTTGCAATATATATATTTTTAAGTTTTTTCTCTGCCATTGAATCACCAAGATGAATTATTTTTCCAATTATCTCACTATTAGATGAAGTATAAGGAACTTTTAATACTCTAGCCATAGTTCTAATACTTGATTCCCTCACATCAGCTTCTACAATAATTTCTTCTATTTCATTTAAAGTTTCATCTATCTGTGCACTCCCTTTAAATATATTTAATAATGCAGTTTTCATATCATTTAAAATTCCTCCAAGTATTGATTTCAATTTTCCCCAACCCTCCTGCACAAGACTCCAAAGGCTCCCTTCTTTTTTCATTATCTTAATAGTTTCCCTTTTTGCTACTCCTGCTTGTTCTTTTAGTTTCTGTACTTCAACATCTACAATATTTTTAATCTGTGTATTCAATTTATTGTAAACAAGGTCATAAAGAGTTTTCCAAGAAACATTTTTTTGCTGGCTATAGAGAGTGATTTTCGCTACTCTCTGTTGGGTTTCATAAAGCCACTTTCCTTCCCGTTCTGTTAATTCTAATAATTGCAACAATTCGCTATTCAATTGACCTTCTTTAGCTTGAGCTTCTTTTAAATCCATTTTCAATGAAGCAATTGTTGCTTGTGCAGATTCAATTCTTGTAGATACATCATTAAAAGCCTCAATAGTTTTAGGCTCATAAGTTTCAAATTCCTCAGCCATTTTTATCCTCCTTTTAAAAGGTTTAATATTTCTTCATTACGTACATATTCTATAACTTTTTGAGTAACTTCTGCTCCTGCATTAAGCAATAATCTAATTATATATTTATCATTATTTCCTACAGCTAATGACAATGGAGTATCTCCAGCATCATCTTTAATATTAATACCTGCTCCTGTATCAATTAATAGCTCAACTATATCTATATCTTCCTCATATACAGCTAACAACAATGGTGTTTCTCCATGTCTATTCTCAATATTAACATCTGCTCCTTTATTAATTAATAGCTCAATTATATCTATATTATTCTGTAATATAGATATTATTAATAGTGTGTTACCATGAACCTCATGAGCAGCATTAACATCTACTCCTTGAGCAATTAATTGCTTTACTCTATTAATATCATTATCTTCTATTGCGTCAAATATATCACCATCTTGTAATAAATCTTCTGCTTTCTTTACATACATTTCTACTTGTTTAATTCTATTCATTTTTTATCCTTCTAAAAGATTTAATATTGTTTTATGATTTTGTGCAAGGTCTATTTCTCTTTGAGTAATCTTAGCTCCTGCATCAATTAATAATCTAACTATATCAACACTTTCTCTCTGCACAGCATATATTAATGGAGTATCTCCGTCACTATCTATGATATTAATATCTGCTCCTGTATCAATTAATAATTTAATCATATCAATATCTTCATTTTTAACAGCTAATAATAATGCTGTATCTCCTTTGTTACTTACAACATTAACATCTGCTCCTTTATTAATTAATAATCTAACTATATCTCTTTCTTCCTCATATACAGCTAACAACAATGGTGTTTCTCCATGTCTATTCTCAATATTAACATCTGCTCCTTGAGCAATTAATTGTTTCACTCTATTAATATCATAATCTTCTACCGCATCAAATATATTACCATCCTGTAATAAATCTTCTGCCTTTTTTAAATACATTTCTGCTTGTTTAATCTTATTCATTTTTATACTCCTTCTAAAAGATTTAATATTGTTTATTCAGCTAAAAGATTTGCAATTTCATCATAATCATCACCTAAACTAACTGCACTATCAAATGCTGTATCATTAAATTCATTCACTTTAGATTTATCTGCTCCTGCATCAAGTAATGATTGAACAACTTCAATGTCCCCAAAATCAACTGCCCTTATTAAAGCAGTACTACCATGGTCATCTTCAACATCAACATCTGCTCCATTACCTATTAGAAAATTTAATATATCCAAATGACCTCTACCAGCTGCCGTCATAAGAGCTGTTCTTCCCCACTCATCTTTTTTATCAATTGTTGCACCTTCACCATACAACAATTCTACTATGTCCAAAGATCCTCTATAGGAAGCATTCATTAATCCTGTATTACCAAATCTATCTAAAGTATCTACATCTGCACCTTCATCCAAAAGCTGTTTAACTCTATTAATATCCCTAGCTCCAACTGCTCCAATAATATCTGCTCTTTTCTTTATATCTGGTCTCTTCTGATGCAGTAATTCCTCTGCTTTCTTTACATACATTTCTGCTTGTTTAATTCTATTCATTTTTATACCCTCCATTGCTTGTTTAATCTTATTCATTTTTTCATACTCTTTTTAAAATACTTAATATTTCTTCATTACCTCCAGCAAGGTCTATAATTCTTTCATCAACATCTGCTCCTACATTAAATAATTGTTCAACTATATTAGGAAATTCATAATCAACAGCTAACGACAATGGTGTTTCTCCGTCACTATCTATGATATTAATATCTGCTCCTTCATTAATTAATAGCTCAACTATAACATTGTCTGCACTTTTAACAGCAATTAATAATGGTGTGTCTCCGTGTCTATTGTCAATATCAACATCTGCTCCTGCATTAATTAATAATTTAATCATATCAAGATATTCATAATCAACAGCTAATAACAATGGTGTATCTCCAGCATCATCTTTAATATCAATATCTGCTCCTGCATTAATTAATTGCTTCACTCTATAAATATTATTATCTTCTACCGCATCAAATAATTTCTTATCCTGTAGTAATTCCTCTGCTTTCTTTACATACATTTCTGCTTGTTTAATTCTATTCATTTTT